>JANYFP010000470.1 GCA_025362555.1 Verrucomicrobiota bacterium | reverse complement strand
CCCTACCTGGTCGAAGCCGCGCGGGTCCATCCGGATCTGGCGCGAGAGCTGATCGCGCTGGTGCACACCACGCTGGTCCGGCAGCCGAACAGGTGCTTGCGTAACTCCGGCGCCACATCGATGGGCGCGCTGCGGAGTGAGACAATCGTCTGCTTGCGACCTCCGCGTTCGGCCCAGTAAACGTGGCCCTTGTCACCCAGCGTGAGCCACTCGGTGATCTCAACTTGAAGTCCTTTGATGCGTTGCTGTTGCTCGAGCATTTCGTCGTGCTCGCGGCCGTCTTCCATTTTGTCGGCGAGATTTCCCATGAGCCGCTGGAGCGCGCCGAGTGGGCCGTCCAGCATGGGCTCGGCGACACCCGTATCGCGGACGCGAACCATCGGGCGGGGCGTCAGGAGTTTGTCGGAGATAAAATCAAAAAAAAGCTTCGAGGCGTCGAGGGCATCGATCACGAGTTGCTGCGCCTGCGGCCCGCCTTGTTTGCGGAAGATGCCGCGTTTCGTGCGCGGATTAAATAAGTATTTCAGCGCGCGATCCAGACCGTAGCTGCTCAGCGACAGTCCGAAATTGTTCGTGGCCACTTCCGGCACGGTATGCGCCTCGTCGAGGACGAGGAAGTCATCGGGGAAAAGTACCCCGCGCGTTTCGGTCGTGGCGCCGTGCGACTTGGCGCCGCCGGAATTAATCAGCGCGAAAAGCAGGGCGTGGTTGACGATGATTACCTGCGCAGAGCGAATCCGGACGCGGGCGCGCTGGTAGTGGCATTTTTCCGCGTCGCAATGTTTGCGCGAACAATTGGAGGAATCGGCGTTGACCGCATCCCACACCTCCGGGCGCGGCGGCGGTTTTAAGTCGTGCCGCAATCCGGTCGTCGTCGTCTCGGCCCATTTGGCGATGCGTTGCAATTCCTCGTAATCGGCGTCGGCGAAAAGCGTGGTGCGATCGGCGAGAGCGTGGCTGAGCCGGGTGGGGCAGAGGTAGTTGGATTTGCCGACCAGCACGGCCGAGCGGAAATCCGCGTACCGGCCGAGTTCGGGGGTGGTCTTGAAAATCCGACGGCAGATCGGCAGGTCTTTTTGTTCGATCTGTTCCTGGAGTGAAATGGTGTGCGTGGAAACGATCAGCTGCCGGCTTTGATCGACGGCGTGGATCAGGCCGGGGATGAGGTACGCGAGTGATTTGCCGACGCCAGTACCCGCCTCGAAGAGCAGGGGCTCGTCGTTGATCATGGCGGCGGCGACGGCGCGGGCCATCTGCGCTTGTTCGGGACGGTGCTCGAGTTTGAGGGCGGAGCAAAGCTGGCCGGTCTCGGAGAAAATCTCCTTGGCCAGCTCGCGCACCCGGGTCGGCTTGGGGCCGGTGGCTTCGGGCGGACTGCCGTCGTCAATCAAACCAATCATGGCCGCCCAATGAGCGGGGTTAATCCATGCGGAGCAAATGAATTTGCGGGCAGGGAAATTTGCGCCAGCTTACGTTTCACATGCAATCGTCTCCCCCCGCTGGCAGTAACTGGACCGAAGAGCTGGTGCGTTTTCTGCGCGAGCAACCCGAGATCAGCGCCGTCCGAATCGATCCGGTGGCGCACAAAGTATCCGTGGCGACGATCGGTGCGGTCGACTTGGCCGCGCTGGAGAGCCGGCTCTCGGCGACGATCGCTGCGGTCGAAGCTCAGCTTGCCGCCAAAGCGGCGCAGAAAGTTCCTGGCGGTTACTCGTTGCGACAAGAAGGTGGGGCGGTGGTGCTCGGTCGCGATACGTGTGTGACGGCGGAAAAGATGTGGCTCTGGCGCGAGATGGAATGGCCCGAGATCACGGCTGAACCCTCGCCCGAAGATCAGGAGTGGCGGACACTCTCGGTACTCGCGGCCATCTGCGGAACGGTCGGGATTGCCGCTGTGCTGGTTCAACATTTCCTGCCCAGTCTGCCGTGGCTGGCGAAAAGTTTGTTTGTCGTGGGCTTGATCACCGGCGGCTGGGATGCGGCGGTCGACACGTGGGCGAACCTGAAGAAACGTGAAATTGATATTCATTTCCTGATGCTCGCAGTCGCGGTGGGCGCGATGTTTATTGGGGCGTGGGGTGAAGCCGTGTTGTTGCTGTTTTTGTTTTCTGCCTCGGGCGCGATGGAGGAATATGCGCTCGATCGCACGCAACGTGAAGTCAGCGCCCTGCTAAAGACCTCGCCGAAACGCGCCACCGTCATAATGCCGGATGGGCAGGAGCGCGAAGTGGCCGTGGCGGAATTGCAGTTGCACCAGCGCGTGCTCGTGCGGCCGGGCGAAGCGTTTGCGGCGGACGGTTTGATTTTGAAAGGCCGCAGCGCGACCGATGAATCGGCACTGACGGGCGAGGCCAATCCCGTGGAGAAAAACGTGGGCGATCAGGTTTTTAGCGGCACGATCAACCTGTGGGGTGCGGTTGAATTTGATGTCGTGCGACTACCGGCGGAGAGCACACTGCAAAAAATCATCCGGCTCATTCAGACCGCGCAAAAACTCAAGGCCCCGAGCGAGCGTTTTACGGAAAAATTTGGCACCGGCTACACCTATGCGGTCATCGGGGGATCGACGCTGATGTTTCTCATTTGGTGGCTTGGGTTTCACTTGCCCGCGTTCACTAACACGCCGGAATTGCGCTCTGCTTTTTATCGCGCGATGACGTTGATGGTGGTCGCCAGTCCGTGCGCGTTGGTGCTGTCAATTCCGTCCGCGATTCTTGCGGCGATCGCGTGGGGCGCGCGGCACGGAGTGTTGTTTCGTGGCGGTGCCGCCATCGAGAAATTGGCGGACATCAATGTGGTGGCCATGGACAAAACAGGCACGCTCACGACGGGTGAGTTGGCGGTGGTGGGTTATGAAAGTTTTCCTCCCGGACGTGAAACAGAGGTCATGGAATTGGCCTACGCGCTCGAGGCCAAATCGGAGCATCCGCTGGCGCGCGCCATCGTGTGTGATGCAAAGGCGCGGGGCGTACGCGCCCTCGAATTGAATGATTTTCAGAATATTGTCGGGCAGGGCGTGCGGGGTAAATTTGGTGATACGCAAGCGATGCTTGGCCGGCGTGAATTGTTGGAAGCCGGACCGCTCGCGGGTTGGGCGGAAAAACTACCGCCCGCGTCGCCGGAACTTTCCGAGGTGTGGGTGGTGGGCAAGGACATGCTGGGTCGCGTGCTGTTGCGTGATCAGATCCGCGCCGAGTCCCGCGGGGTGTTGGCGGAATTGAAACGCTTGGGCATCCACACGGTCATGTTGACGGGCGACCGCCGGCATGCGGCGGAATCGGTCGCGCAGGAATTGGGCGTGGCGGAAGTGCGCGCCGGACTTTCACCGGAAGATAAAGTTCACGCGGTGGAAAGTTTCCGGCAACAAGGCAAGAAAGTGGCGATGGTTGGTGATGGCGTGAATGACGCGCCAAGTCTGGCGGCGGCATTTGTCTCGGTGGCGATGGGCGCACGCGGGAGTGACGCGGCGCTTGAGCAGGCGGAGGTTATTTTAATGCACGATCGCATTGAGAATTTTCTCGCGGCGCATCGGCTCAGCCGCCGGGCGAAGGTGATCATCCGGCAAAATCTGACGATTTCGCTCGGCGTGGTGATCATCATGGTGATCGCGACGGCGTGGGGTGCGGTGCCACTGGCGATCGGTGTCGCGGCGCACGAGGGGAGTACGCTGGTGGTTTGTCTTAATTCGCTGCGACTTCTTTTCGGGAAGAATAGTTAGTGCGAACCGCTTGGTTTTTCGGAGGCGTTAGCTGGAGTTGCGGGCCATGACTTCATGGAGGACGCGAGCGAGGTCGTCGCCGCTGAATGGCTTTTGCAGTACCTCGCAGCGGGGGAGCGCAGCGAGTTTGGCGCCACCGGCATCGCGCCCGTAACCCGTGATGATGACAGCGGGAGTGATGCGGCCGAGTGTCCGGGTTTTTTGAATCAAGTCCACGCCTGTCAGGTGGGGCATGGTGAGGTCGGTGACGATTGCTTGAAAGCGGCTCGGTGCGGCGCGATAGGCGGCCAGAGCTTCACGGGGATCGCTAAAGGTGAGGACTTGATAGCCGAGTTGTTGCAGGCGGGCCGTTAGAAAGGCGGCGACGCTGGGCTCGTCGTCGACGACGAGGATTTCCTGCTGTTCGCCGCGGGGGGCCGGGCCGATCGCCGCAGGTGGGGTGGCGCTATCCGTCGAGAGAGGAAAATAGAGTTCGAAAGTCGTGCCGCGGTCCGGCTCGCTGGTCACCCGAACCGCGCCATGGTGGCTGGCCAGGATACCTTGGACAATGGAGAGTCCGAGTCCGGTGCCCTGACCTTGTTCCTTGGTGGTGAAGAACGGATCAAAGATGCGGTCGATCGTGGATTGCGGCATGCCATGACCCGTGTCGGCTACGATTAGCCGCAGGCAGGGGCCGGACTTTAAGTCGCGGATTTCGGCGGCGAGGTGCGGGTGGATTTGGATGAGTTGGAGCGATACGCTGATGCGGCCCGGCTTGTCGCCGATGGCGTGAATCGCGTTGGTGCAGAGATTGAGCACCACTTGCTGGATTTGGGTGGAGTCTGCACGGGCGATTCCGCTTTCGAGTTGCGATGAAATCGCGATGGTGGCGGGCGTGGAGGCGCGGATGAGTCGGAGCGCTTCGGCGACGGGCAGGGCCAGGTCGAGGGGGACGAGGTTGGTCACGCCGCGACGGGAAAAGGTCAGGATCTGAGTCACGAGATCCTTCGCGCGCAGACCGGCCCGGCGGATTTCCGTCAGTTGCGACATTAACGGGGAATTTTTCTCGGCGTCGAAACTGGCGAGTTCACAGTAGCCCAGAATTCCGGTGAGGATATTGTTGAAATCATGAGCGATGCCGCCGGCGAGGGTGCCGACGCTTTCCAGTTTTTGTGACTGGAACAATTGGGCTTCGAGGCGTTGACGGCGTTCCTGATCGGCGAGCC
Source organism: Verrucomicrobiota bacterium (assembly GCA_025362555.1). Classification (GTDB taxonomy): domain Bacteria; phylum Verrucomicrobiota; class Verrucomicrobiia; order Opitutales; family Opitutaceae; genus Lacunisphaera. The sequence goes on along the minus strand of JANYFP010000470.1, from coordinate 4,523 downwards.
ATTCGCTGATATCTTCCTCGAGAATCAGGTGAAAGCGGATTTGTCGATCCGGACTGCGGATGGGTGAGATCGTCGTTCGAACGTGGGCGGTGATGTCGTTTTTGCGCCGATTGGCCAGTTGGCCCTGCCATGATTCGCCCCGTTGCACGGTCGCGGTGATTTCATCGAGTAATTCGGGGAAAATCATTTCGGAGCGAAGTGCGCGGGTGTTTTTTCCGATCAGTTCGTTGAGGGCGTAACCGGTGAGATCGGTGGCACGTGGGTTGGCGAATACGATCTGGCCGTCGGGCTTGGTCAAAATGACGGCGACGGGGCTTTGGGCGATTGCTTGCGAAAGCATGCGGATTTCATCCACTTGGTTGGCGAGGAGCAGGTTGCTTTCCTTGAGTTCAGTGGTTCGCTGCGTGACGATCCGCTCCAATCGATCCGTCTCTCGGCGTTGCAGATAGGTCAGCAACCAGGCGGTGAAAGCGATGAAGCCAAGGGCGGAGAGTGCGTAGATGAAGTAGGCGAGAGGACTGCGAAACCACGGAGGCAGGATGGAGAAGGCGAGGGTCACCTCACTCCCGAGGGAGTCGCGTGAGCGTGGCCGCACGTGCAAAACATAAGCGCCTTCTTTTAAGCGATTGAACACGGCGGAACCGGTTCCGCCGGTCGAGACCCATTCATTGCCCGCGCCTTCAAGCATGACTTCGAAGGTCACGGGTTGGCGGATGGAATTATTCGGGGCAACAAAGTGAACCACAAAACTATTTTCCGACGCAGTCAGCGGAGCGAGTCGGTTGCCGACCGGGTGCAGCTCGCGGTTGGTGTTGGGGAATTGAATTCCAGTGATGAGCGCGCGCAGCGGTGCGGCGAGTGCGACTGGGATCGACGGATCATATCGGGCCAGGCGCATCCGCTCGTGCAACCAAACGACCCCGTCGCTTTGCATGCTGAAGTGAGTCGGTAGCATTCCTTCGGACATGAAGTCGGAGGATTCCTCGATCCGTCCGTCATGGAAGGTGTAGCGATGGACTCCCCCTTGGTTCGTAATCCACAGATTTCCGTTTGCATCGCGGGTGGGGCGACCGATGGCACCAGCGAGCGCAGGAACTGCTTGCAGTAATTTTAGGTCGGGGATGAAGCGCCGCGTGGCATCATCCAGCACCATGATTTGGCCGGATCCATTGAGGCGAACGTCGCCATCAAGACAAAATAAATCAGCCCAGCCGTCAGGCAGACCTTCGTTGGGTCCAAATATTTCGACGGTGGGCCGGGCGAGGGTTGCGTCGATCCGAGCAATTTTGGCTACGCCCAATTCGGCCCAATAAACTCCATGACCATCAACGATTCCACCGTAGACGTGGCCCAAACTCGGTTCCGGATGCCGCTCAATCGTGAAACTATCCCCGGTTTTTTTCAGGAATCCGATTTCGTTTTCCGCCAGGTACAGCCAAACTCCCGGAGCTACCTGGTCCGCGCAGATGTGGGCGTCGCGAAGTCCGGTGACGATGACTTGCCACGTCTCCAGTGCAGTGCGGATGAAGATGTTTTCAGTGCCGCAGGCCAGCAACGAACCGTCCAGTTCGGCCAGACAAACGATGATTCCAGGCGGGGTATCGATTTCGAATCGTTCCAAACGATTTCCTTCTCCGTAGATTCCCCGGTGCGCCAGCATATCGGACAGGAGCCAAAGTTTACCTTGGTGCCGGTGGGGTTGGGTATTCTCCAAGCTCGTTGAGACGATCGGTTCAAAATGAGAGAACCGATCAGGAAATTCTATCCGAGCAATGCCTTCGGCGAGGAGGGCCCACACCATTCCGCCCGGTGTGCTTAGGAGTCGCTTGGCTCGGGCCAGGCGATGATCGATCGACCGGTCGAGGACTTGGATGGTTCGGCCGCGGTGATCGAAAAAAACGATGCCGACATTATCCACGGCGGCGGCGAAGAAGTTTCCATCGGTGGCGCAGAGATCGTTGATTCTTCTTCCGCCCGCCAGGAGTCCGGAATGGACGAGTGGATTGAAGCGGGTTGATTCGTAGTGTTGAACTCCGTTGGCCCTCGTGCCGACGAGCGCGCCTCCATCGCCGAAGTTTACGACACTCGTGATCGTTTGTTTGGCCGGTAATTCGCCCTGCGGCGGATCCGCCTGCAGCAGGCCTTTTTCCATGCGGAATAGTTCACCGGTGGCGAAATCACTGAGGTGGATTTTTCCATCCAGTAAAAACGCCCTTTCGGGGGCGTTGGCCCGGCCAACCATCCGGGAGGGCGAGCCAGGGCGCCATGAATAAAGGGGGCCGCTGCCCCACCACCACAACCATTCATTGCCGGCGGCCGAGACGTTAACCAAGGGAGGTGTTCCTGGCGTTTGTTTTGCCGGGAGTTTTTCAATCAGCGTGAATCGCCAGCGGCTGTCCGGGTCGAAATCGATGCGCGCGAATCCGCCCGGAACGCCGGCATAAATTTGTCCATCCCGGTCAACGGCGACGCTCAGCGTATCCACGCGTTGATCCCCGTCGGCTTGGCGAAAAACCTCCCATCGCACTCCGTCACCCACCGCTAATTCCTGATGCCCGACGGCCAGCAACCGACCATCGGGCAATTGCTGCAAATCGACCGGGGCGCTGCTTAAGCCGAGTGCTTCCGGCCCCAAAACGGAAAACGTTGGCACCCCTGATTCGATGAGATCCGGGTCGGCAGCTGCGACTGGGATTGATTGGGCCCCCGCGAGCAGGAACGTCGAAAAAAACACTGCGCCAAACGCGAGGATTCGACGTCGTAGGTCCATGGACTTTACTATTTGGAGGACTCGCAAGTGAATGTATCGTCAGGGGAAAAGTGAACGGAGCGTCCTCGCGAAATACACTAACGGCACCGGATAAAATAAATCAAACGCTTCTGGACCAAGCATCGAGATTTATGTTTTGAGCCGGACGGGTGTTTCCTGCGGCCGCTGAACTTTGCGGGGTGCAAAGGGAATTGGAAATACATTTACGCCGGTGGGTTTTTTCCGTTGGGTCGCCGTATGGCAAAGTGGCTCCTCCTTGATGGGTACAATCTGGCGTTCCGGGCGTTTTACGGCATGCCCGAATTGACACGCACGGACGGCTTTCCCACCGGTGCCCTGCACGGCTGGATCAAGACGATCTGGCGCTTGCAGGATCAGGAAAAGCCGGACGCGATGCTCGTATTTTTCGATCTTGGTGGCTCACAGGATCGCTTGGCCCTGCACCCCGAATACAAAGCACAACGCAAGGAAATGCCCGAGCCGCTTGAAAAACAAATTCCGGTAATTAAGGAGCTGACCCGGGCGCTCGGTTTGGTCGGCGTTGAACTCGACGGAGTGGAGTCTGACGATCTGGTGGCGGCGCAGGCTTGGGCGCTCGCGAACGCGGGGCATGAGGTTCTGATTGTCAGTGCCGACAAGGATTTCGCCCAGTGTGTGGACGATCGGATCAAGATTTTAACGCCGCCGCCCACGGCGAATCCAAAGTTGGGTTGGCGGGTGCTCGATTCGGCTGGCGTCGTGGAAAAATTTGGGGTGCCGCCGGCGCGGATCGCGGAGTACCTGGCCTTGATTGGCGATACCTCGGACAATATCCGTGGGGTCAATGGCGTGGGACCGAAGACCGCGGTGAAATGGTTCGCGGAATTCCAAACTTTGGAGGGAATCATTGCCCATGCCGCTGAGTTGAAGCCGGAGCGTTTTCGTGAAGTCGTGGCACAACAGGCGGACGCCTTGAGGCTCAATTTGAAGCTGACAATGCTGCGGACAGAATCGCCGCTGCCGCACGTGGCACCGGGTGGGGTGGAGGAAGTAAAACTCTTCGCTTTGCTCGAATCGTTGGAAATGAAATCGAGCCTCATCGAGGCGAAAGAACGTTACAGCGGACAGGGCGAGCTTTTCTGAACGGGTGGCAACCGAACTTGCTAATTTGGGCTGAAAGCGGAACCTGAAAGACAATCGATCCGCTCCTTAGGGATAAGAAAATTATGATGAAAAAATCACGGATAGGGTTGGTCGGGATAAAGCGATCGATTTGGTGATGCAGGCTTATAACACCGAACTTCCGACTGGTTTATTGAGTCGATTGGAAGGAGGGGAAGGCGCACATGATCGGTGGCTACAAGCGCCGTGATCACCTTGCCGATGCACTTGAGCGAGCGGTCGCGGTCTGCGATTTAACAGCCTGAATTTGGCGAAAATTGGCCGATTGCCGATTAGCGGGTGGAACTCTTTACCTCAGGAGTTGAGTTCACGGATGTAACGGTACGGGCATGAAAAAACCCGGCTTATGGGCCGGGTTTTGTTGCGATAAATAATGCGTTTTCTTTTAGTGGGCGGGCTTCTCTGGCTCGAAAATATAGCCGATCCCGTGAACCGTTTTGAAACTGTCGAGTGACAGACCATTCTCTTCAAAAGCGGCGCGAATCTTTACGATGTACTGGTCGAGCGAACGGCTGCGGATGTCGGCATGGATGCCCCAGACCGAATGGATGAGTTCCTTGCGAGTGATCACGACCGCGACGTGAGTCTGCAG
>JANYFP010000444.1 GCA_025362555.1 Verrucomicrobiota bacterium | reverse complement strand
CGGTAGGCCAGCGAACTAGCAATCGCCCGACCACCTCAGCTTTTGGCACGGAGGCCAGTGACTACAGCTGCGAGGCCGTGCGTCTATCTGCTCAGGCGCTCAGCTGCCGACGGACGATTTCGTCAACGAGCTTAGGATTGGCTTTGCCCTGCGAGGCTTTCATCACCCCACCCTTAATGGCATTCAGCGATTTTTCATTGCCCGCCTTAAATGCGGCTGCGGCTTGAGGATTGGCGGCAATAGCGTCGGCGACCCAGCGTTCAAGTTCGCCGGTGTCAGCCGATTGCTTCAGGCCCTGGCGTTCAACGATCACCTCGGGCATTTCACCGGTCTGAGCCATCGTCACAAAAATACCTTTGGCGATATTATTGGAAACCACTCCGGCTTCCACGAGATTCACCAATCCGGCCACATGCGCGGGACGGATCTTCGAATCGGCGAGGGAAAGTTGAGCGGCGGAAAGCTCGCGCAATAAGTCATTGGCGATCCAATTTCCCGCAGCTTGGGGCTTGCCGCATAGCTTGGCGGACTCCTCAAAATAATCGCTCAACGCCTGTTCCGGCACGAGCACAGACGTGATCGTGTAAGGCAATTGGTACTGATCGAAGAACCGGCGCTGCTTGTCGAAATGCAACTCGGGCAGGGTCGCGCGGATCCGTTCTTTCCATCTGTCATCCACCCGCACCGGCATGAGATCGGGGTCGGGGAAATAACGGTAATCGTGCGCCATTTCTTTCGAGCGCAGCGATTGCGAGGTGCCGGCTTCGCCGTCGTAGTCGCGCGTTTCCTGCACGATCAGACCGCCATTTCCAGTAACGGCAATCTGCCGGCGGATTTCATGCGCGATGCCATCGCGCACATACGAAATGGAATTTAAATTCTTCAACTCCACCTTGGTGCCGAGTTTGGTCTCACCCACTGGGCGAATGGAAATATTCGCGTCGCAGCGCATCTGCCCCTTTTCCATATCACAGTCGGAAATTCCGCCCTGAATGATAATCGTCTTCAACGCCGTCAAAAACGCGAACGCCTCATCCGCACTCTTCAGCGCGGGGTCGGTGACAATCTCCATCAACGGCGTGCCAGCGCGGTTGTAATCCACCAGCGATTCACTCGCGCCATGGTTTAACTTGCCCACATCTTCCTCAAGATGGATGCGGGTAAGCGGAATTTGTTTGTGCTCACCCATCACGTTGCGCGCGGAGCCGGGAAGTTCGATCTCGACCAAGCCGCCGATGCAAATCGGCTGATCGAATTGGGAAATTTGGTAGTTCTTCGGTGAGTCAGGATAGAAATAATTTTTCCGGTCCCATTTGCAGACCGGCGCAATCGTGCAGCCGAGCATGAGACCCGTCTTGATGATTTTATCCAGCGCTTCCTTGTTGAGCACAGGCAGCGCGCCCGGCAACGCGAGCACGACCGGATCGGTCAGCGTGTTTTCCGGCCGGCCGTACCCGGCGGCGACGCGCGTGAACATCTTCGACGCCGTTTTCAACTGCACGTGGACCTCAAGTCCTATGACTGCTTCGTAATTCATGGGGAAGTAGCGAGTAGCGGGTAGTGAGTAGCGAGTAGTCGGAGCTGTGGGACGGAGTGCGAGGCGAGGCAATGCCGACGGTAAATACGTTCGGACATGCTCACTACTCGCTGCTCACTGCTCGCTACTAAGTTCATCATAGACTTGGATGCTGCGTGTGCCAGGCGTGGGCTTGCTCGTAGCGGTGGGCGATGGCGAGCAGGTCGGTTTCGCGGAAGGGCTGGCCGATGATTTGCAGACCGATCGGGAGTTTGTTCGCGGTGAAGCCGCATGGAATAGAAATACCGGGCAACCCCGCCAAGTTCACTCCGATGGTATAAATATCACTCAGGTACATCGACAACGGATCGGCGGCCTTTTCGCCAATCTTAAACGCGGCCGTGGGCGTGGTCGGCGAAAGCAATGCATCGCACTCCTGAAACACGCGCATGAATTCGTCGCGAATCAAAGTGCGGACTTTTTGCGCACGCAAATAATACGCATCATAGTAGCCGCTACTCAGCACATAGGTGCCAAGAATGATCCGGCGTTTCACTTCCTCGCCGAAACCTTCCGCGCGCGATTTGAAATAGAGATCGATCGCATTCGTCGCGTCCTTTGAGCGATGACCGTACCGCACGCCATCATAACGCGCGAGATTGGACGAACACTCCGCAGTCGCGATGATGTAGTAGGCCGCGACCGCATACTCAGAAGTAAATGGCATGGACACTTCCCGAATCTCGCAGCCACTTTTCCGATAAAACTCGATGGCCTGCTTGACGCTTCCGGCCACTTCGGGATCGAGCCCTGCGCCGAAAAATTCCTTCGGCACGCCGAGCCGCCACGGGCCCGGGCGTTTTTTCAATTCGGTCCGGTAATCGGGAATCGCCGTCTCAAAAGACGTGGAATCGTGAGCGTCATGACCGGCAATCGCACCGAGAACGAGCGCGGCATCTTCCACCGTGTGCGCAAAAGTTCCGATCTGATCGAGCGACGAGGCGAATGCGGCCAAACCATAGCGCGAAACGAGGCCGTACGTCGGTTTTAGGCCGACGATGCCGCAGAGCGCAGCGGGTTGGCGGATTGAACCGCCGGTGTCGGAGCCGAGTGAGATCGGCGCCTCGCCGGCCGCAACGGCAGCGGCCGAACCACCGGAACTGCCGCCGGGCACGCGGGACAAATCCCAGGGATTCGCCGTCGGCCCAAACGCGGAATTCTCCGTCGAAGAACCCATGGCAAACTCGTCCATGTTGAGCCGGCCCCACGGAATCGCGCCGGCCGCTTTCAGTTTCAAAGTCGCAGTCGCATCGTAAGGCGACACGTAGTTCGCCAGCATTTTGCTGGAGCAGGTCAAGGGCTGACCCTCGACGGCAATGACGTCCTTCATGCCGATGGGAATCCCATCGAGCGGTCCCCTCGCCTGACCTTGGGCGCGGCGTTCATCGGCCGCGCGGGCCAGCGCCAAAGCGCCGGCTTCGTCGCGCGAGTTGAATGCTTTCACGCGTCCATCCACCGCCGTGGTGCGGGCGGCAAAAGCCTGGACTAACTCAACGGAGGAAACTTTTCCCGCTTCGAGTAAGCCCGCGAGTTCAGTTACCGGTTTGAAGATAAGTTCAGCGGCCATCGTTTTACTCCATTACCTTGGGCAACGCGATCAGGTTGTCCCGCTGGGCGGGAGCGTTCTGCAGGGCCTGTTCAACGGTCAGACCGGCCGCAGCGACGTCTTCAGCCCAAATATTGAACACCGGCGAAGCGTGCGCCATCGGTTCGACCCCGGTCACGTCCACTTGCTTCAGTTTCTCCACATAATGAAGAATATCCCCGAGTTGTTGGGTAAATTTCGTCTTTTCCGCCTCGGTCAGCGCGAGTCGGGCGAGGTTCGCCACGTACTCAATGCTCATGTCGGGAGCAGGGTTCATGAGAGGTTCAAAATAGAACCACCAAGCAGGCCGTCGAACCCGAAGTTGGCAACCGGCAAAAGCATGCAAGCCGGACTTTTGCGGCAATTGACCGGCCATTTTTTACGCTTTTCGACTCGGGAAACGTAAATTTGAGCCGATTAATTATACCATCCCTCACCGGATCATCCCGTGCTACTCTTTAAACGCCCTCCTTCCACAAAACCGACTCCTGAGTCCGGCGAACAACGCCAAGCGGACCGCTTTGCCGTCGGACGTCTGTTTCCGTTCACGGCCATCATC
>JANYFP010000391.1 GCA_025362555.1 Verrucomicrobiota bacterium | reverse complement strand
CCAATCACGAGCACCACGCTGGAGAAGCATCACCTCAATCGAGTGTTTTTCATCAGGCGCCATCGCACGCAATGCGTCCAAATCGTAGCCCGCACCATCATGCCACTTATCGAAATCCATCACCATGCTAGCTTCAAATCGTCGCAACGGCGTCAGCTCCATTCCAACCTTCGTCGCACTCGCTGAAACCGGCCTGAGGTTGGCCTCGATCAAACCCTCTGAGTTTCGATTCATCAACGCGGATTTGGCGTCGGCTTCCTTGCGATGACTGATTGAAATTGGCATAGAGATAGTTTTTTTCTCACGATTTCGCCGCCCATTTCTGAGCGGCATTGGATCGGCAGGAATGCGGTGAGAAGTACCCGCGTTCACTCTAGCGGAGATCACCGCCAAACGTAATTGGCCGAATAACGTGGGCCGGATGACTAAGACGAAAAACGAGGGGGATTTTCACGCCCCGGCGCTGCCCGAAGAACACCCCGGACGATCACCCGCTAAAATGCCCGACTCCCTTGTTTGTGGCCCAAGCTGTGCTATATTGTACGCGGTCAAAAATGGAGCTGGAGCGGGTCGAAACTTCGCCCCAACTGCGAAAATAATTCCACCCAAGGAGTCCGTTATGTGTGCCAGCAATGCCAGAGCCACCACCGCCATCGCACCGTCCACCGCTCCCCGAATGAGCACCGTCCGCCGGGGCGTTACGGTAACAAGCCCGGTGCCGCGCGCCACGCCGTCAACGCGCCCAGGCATGGGGACCATTCTCTACGATGGCGGCGCCGCGTTTCGCGTCTGGGCTCCGTTCGCCAAGGGGGTTTCCGTGACCGGATCCTTCAATAACTGGAGCCATGCCGCAAATCCTCTGGCCCGCGAAACAAACGGTTACTGGTCGGCCGACGTGCCCGGTGCCGCGATCGGTGCGGAATATAAATTTGTAATCCATCGCGGCGAATTACCGCCGCTCTGGCGCCGCAACCCCTACGCGAGCGAATTGGTCAGTTCTTCCGGCAATGCCATCATTCACGATCCCGACTTCGATTGGACCGGGGACAATTTCGTGATGCCACCAAGAAACGAACTCGTGATCTATGAAATGCACGTGGGCACATTCAATGATGCCCCCGGCAACGGACCCGGCACGTTTGGCGAGATCATTCCGATGCTGCCGTATCTGCGCGATCTCGGCATCAATGCGATTGAGATCATGCCCGTCGCGGAGTTTTCGATGGACTATTCGTGGGGCTACAATCCCTCCCAACCGTTTTCGGTCGAGACGGCACTGGGCGGCCCGCAAGGACTCTATCAATTCGTCAAAGCAGCCCACGCCAAGGGCCTCGCGGTACTACTCGATGTGGTCTACAATCACTTCGGTCCCGGCGATCTGGACCTGTGGCGTTTCGACGGCTGGACCGAGCCGGGACACCAAGGCGGGATTTATTTCTACGACGACGAACGCGCTCAAACCCCGTGGGGTGGCACCCGTCCCGACTACGGCCGGAAGGAAGTCCGCCAATTCCTCCGCGACAACGCGCTTTTCTGGCTGAACAAATACCGGCTCGATGGCCTGCGTTTCGATTCCGTCGTTAACATTCGCAACCGAAATGGCCAGGGTGGCGATCCCGGCGGGGACTTGTCCGACGGCTGGGGCTTGCTGCAATGGATCAACGACGAAATCGGCTCGTCGCAGCCCTGGAAAATCACCATCGCCGAAGATCTGCAAAACAACGAATGGATCACTAAGAATACTGGCGCGGGCGGAGCCGGCTTCGGTTCCCAATGGGACGCGAGCTTCGTGCATCCGATCCGACAATCCATTATCACCATCAATGACACCGACCGGGATATGTACGCCGTGCGTGACGCCCTCACCCACGGCTACAACGGTGACGGTCTGCAACGCGTGATCTACACCGAGTCGCACGATGAAGTGGCGAATGGACACGCGCGGGTGCCGGAAGAAATTTGGCCCGGAAAAGCCGACAGTTGGTTTTCACTGAAGCGATCCACTCTCGGCGCAGCGCTGGTTTTTACCGCCCCGGGAATTCCCATGATTTTCCAAGGACAGGAATTTCTCGAGAGCGGCTGGTTTCAGGACACCGTCCCGCTGGATTGGTCAAAGCTCATAATCCACTCGGGCATCCACACGCTCTACCGCGACCTGATCCGGATGCGGCGGAATTGGTTCAATCAAACGCGTGGCTTGCGCGGCCAAAATGTGAACGTTCATCATGTCAATCAAACGGATAAACTGATCGCCTTTCACCGCTGGGAAAATGGCGGACCCGGCGATGATGTGGTGGTCGTCGCCAATTTCGCCAATCGCAGTTACGATAATTATACCCTCGGCTTTCCGCGCGCCGGCCGGTGGCGGGTTCGTTTTAACAGCGACTGGCAAGGCTACAGCACGGAATTTGGCAACCAAGCGGGTTACGATCCCACCACCAGCGACGGCGCGCAGGATGGAATGCCTTTCAACGCCAACATCGGCATCGGACCCTACTCGGTTCTCATCCTGTCACAGGATAATTCCTGACCAACGCCCGAGCGGGTTCGATTGCCTGCACAAAACTAACGCACCAGCTCCTCTTTTCTCGGCAGTCCGGGATAACGTGGCTCAAGCAAACGGGCTTTCGCGAAAGTAGCTGCTGCGTCCTTTGATCTGCCCAGCGCTTCTTGCGCGCGTCCGAGAGCGATGAGCGTATCGACATCGTCATCGATCCACCGCAGCGCGCGCTCCAACAGTGGAAGCGCGTCGGCAGGAACTTGACGCGCAACCAGCATCGCACCCGAATTGCGGGCGAGCATCCAGTCATCCGGCGCGAGCTCGATCGCGCGGCGCGCGAGTTCGCTCAGCGCCGCCGTGGCATCACTCTGCGCGAGTAACTGTCCGGCCTGTTCAGCCCGATGCACCCAGGTCTGCTGACGCGCCGCGCTATCGGCCTGACCGGTAAAGGGTGGTTTGTGGAAACGATTGACCAACTCGTGCGCAATCATCGCCTGCTCGTAGGTATTGTAACCAAGCCGGAGTCGCGCCTCGTTATAATCAAAGGGAACGGGCACAGGCCCGGTGACAAGTCCGTGCCGCGCCAGATCCGCCGCAATGCGTGGGAAGATTTCCCGCGCCGCTTCGTAAGCGCCCCGCAACGTGAGATGAACGTGTTCGTAGATCAACTCATCGCCCACGATACCATGCGCGCTGCGCGCTGCGAGCGCCGACGCGACATCAACAATTTCAAGTTGAGCTGAGCCAGTCGCAGCGAGATCCCGAATAATTTGATTGAGCGAGGAATCCGTGCGGAACCGCAGCGCGTCGAGATCGAGCGCGTGTTGCAGCAGATCTCGGGCATCAAGATCGCGGCCGATCTGCAGTGCAAATCGGCCAAAACGAAAAGCCAGTTCAGCGTGCCGATCATCAATCGCGTAAGCGGCGCGATACGCCGCTTCTGCCGCGGGCAAATCATTTGCCAGTTGCGCCTTGGTAGCCGCCGCCACCGCGGTTTCCCACTGGGTAAGCTCTGCGGCAGTGAGGCCCGGGCGATGCTGCGAGACAAAGGGCGCGAAGTCCCGCTGGTTGGTCAGCACCGTGCAAACCAGGGTCACCGCGCCCGCGTTCCGGCCGGCATCGGCAATCGACAGCAGGTTAGCGCGAAAATGCGCGCGCACCGCCTCGAGCCGGGGATCATCGGCCGCGACCTGCTGTTTCAAAAACATTTCCATGCCGCCCCACTCGGCCGGCGCGCCGCGCTGGTGCACCGACCCGAGCAATTGGCTAATGCGAGTGGTTTTAAGCCAGACGGCGGTCCGCAGCGCAAAATCACTGCGCAGGAAGGGCGCAAACACGCCGGCCGGACCGAACGGACCGATCACTTCATTATTGCCCTCGTAGACGATAAAAAGATCGGGCTCCCGTTGCGCGCAATCCTCGGCGATGCCCCGCACGACGTGGGAATTGATCGCCGTGATCGCCGCGTTCACGACTTCGAAACGCTGTCCGGGATACGCCGCACGTAACATCGATTCCAGCATCCGCGAAAGAGAGAATGCCGGCTCGGGATCACCCATCGCCGCCGAGCTGCCCATCACAAAGATCCGATAAGTGCCCGGCGCTTTTTTTTCGGACAGGCGCACGGATTGCGGACGACGCACCAGGGCTTCGGAAAAATACGGCGCGGTGCACCAGCGATTTTCCCGCCAAATGATTTCACCGCCCGGCGCTTCGGCGCGCCGGAAAAAATGCGCCGAATGCCCGTACCCCGCGAGTCGGAGCCCGAGTTCAAGCCCACCCAGCAACACCCCCAAGCCAACCCCGGCCAGAATGGACGCGAAGAGAAGTTTTCGGGGCAATGAAAGGGCGCGATCAGACACGGCTAAAAGAGCGAATAGATGAACGGTGAAATGGTGGAAACGCCGACGAGCAAAAACGCGACGAGCAGCAAAATCACCACCAAGGGAACGATCCACCACGCTTTGTGCTCGCGGGCAAAAGCCCAGAGTTCACGCAGGAGGCGACCGAGATTTTTGAGAGAACGCATGAGAGTTGGATTTTTATTTCAATGGCTCAAGGTGCGCCTAATCCGGCGCAAACGTGCGGGCCTGCGCTGGCCGGACGAATGCCGCTGGGAGCGTCCGTTTTTCGAGGAAGAACGGCCCGAGCACCAGGACATCCATGTCCGTTGCCAAAAAACCCTCGATGGCCTCGCGCGGGTGGCACACGGGCGGTTCTCCGCGAACATTGAACGACGTGTTTACCAGCACTGGACAACCCGTACGATCGGCAAACGCGATCAGCACGGCGTGCAGCGCCGGGTTCGCGACGCGATCCACGGTTTGCACGCGGGCGGAAAAATCGACGTGGGTGACCGCAGGTATCTCCGAGCGCACCTGCATCAGACGCTGCGCCCACGCGGGAACCGTTTTGTCCTCTATTATATGACCAGTAGCCGAACGGCGGTTGGCGGCAACCGGTGCGGTGAAAAGCATATAAGGCGACGGGGCCGGTAGATCGAAATATTCCGAGGCCCGTTCCGCGAGCACGATCGGCGCGAAGGGTCGAAAGGATTCCCGAAATTTGATTTTGAGGTTCAGCCGGCGCTGCATTTCTGGCGAACGGGCATCCGCTAAAATGGAGCGGGCACCGAGTGCGCGCGGACCAAATTCGGCGCGGCCCTGGGAAAATCCCACGACGTCACCGGCCTCAAGCCGTACTGCGAGCCGGGCATGCAACGCTTCAGGCGCGAGCCGCTCAGCCGTGAGACCCCGAGCGGAAAGCGCGGCGGCGATTTCGATTTCGGAATAGTCAGGACCGAGAAACGCACCACGCATGGCGTCGCTTACGCCATCGACGACCCGTGGGGCCGTGACAGCCGCATGATGAAAAGCCAGTGCAGCGCCGAGCGCGCCTCCAGCATCTCCGGCGGCGGGTTGCACCCAAATGTTTTTAAACGGGCCGTCGCGCAGGAGCCGGGCATTGGCCACGCAGTTGAGCGCGACACCGCCGGCGAGACAGAGATTTTCCTCACCTGTTTCAGTGTGAAGCGTGCGCGCCAGGCGCAGCACGATCTCTTCCGTGACGTGTTGAATGGAGCGCGCGAGATCACAGTGCTCCTGCGTCAGCGGTTCTTCGGATCGACGGGCGGCGACGCCAAAAAGCGCACCGAACCGGGCGTTAGTCATGGTCTCGCCGTGCAGGAATCCGAAATAGTCGAGGTCAAGTTGGAATGATCCATCCGACTTCAAATCGAGCAATGAGTGCATGATGTGATCGACGAATCGCGGTTCGCCATAGGGCGCGAGGCCCATGAGTTTGTATTCACCGGAGTTAACCCGAAAACCGCAGTGATAAGTAAAAGCCGAATAAAGCAGACCGAGGGAATGGGGAAACCGTTGTTCACGGAGCAACTCCAGGCGGTTGCCCTCGCCGCGACCGAGCGCGGTGGTGGTCCATTCTCCGACGCCGTCGAGAGTGAGAATGGCGGCGCGATTGAACGGTGACGGGAAAAAGGCACTGGCGGCGTGTGCTTCGTGGTGCCCCGTAAAATGCACCGGCACTCGCGCGCAACCCAGCTTGACCATTTCGTCTTCGATCACGCCCGGCAGCCAGAGTTTTTCATTCAACCACCCGGGCATGGCGGCGGCAAAGGCGCGGAACCCACGCGGGGCCACGGCGATCGAGTTGGCTAAAATGCGCTCAAATTTTAGCAGCGGCTTCTCGGAATAGACGACCGCATCAAGTGGACCGTGAGCCTGGGTCAGGCACCACGCGGCAGCGGCACGGGGGAAAGAAGAGTCGTGTTTAATCCGACTGAAACGTTCTTCCTGGGCGGCCGCGACGATCACGCCATCTTCCAATAAGACAGCGGCGGAGTCATGATAGTAAGCGCTGAGACCGAGGAGGCGCATCAAAATTGCCGATTAAAGTGACCGGTTGCAGCCGGCGGAAGTGGTCGCAGATAAGTCGTGGCGGCAGAGTCAAA
>JANYFP010000275.1 GCA_025362555.1 Verrucomicrobiota bacterium | reverse complement strand
CTAACACAACCGATCGGCGCAAGGGGGCCATCAATCAGACGCACAATTTCGCCAATATGTATTTCACCCGCAGGCTTCGCGAGCCGGTAGCCGCCGTGGCGCCCCCGCACACTTTCCACATAACCCGCTTCACGCAATTGCTGGATAATTTGCTCGAGGAATTTGACCGGCAAATCCTCCGCCTTCGCCAGCTCCGTCACGCGTACCAACGACCGCTTAACCTTGGCGGCAATGCCGAGATTGATCATCGAGCGTAGGGCGTACTCGCCACGTTTCGAAAGCTTCATATGGGATATTACCTCAATCTACATTGATTCAGTATGAATAAGACAAGCGCTTTTTCTGGTTCCCAATCAAATAGGTTACTCGCTGTCGCTATAACGATTCACGTCTAGCTGATTTTGCCGGACCGCCATGACGTTCACCCCTATCCCGAGGAAATTTCAGCTACTGAGGTCGCCGTAAAATCGGATGCTCGCCGGTGCCATTGCGCGACGGGCAGACTTAACGGACGCGCTGTAGTTTCGTGTGAGATGAATCGAGTGATCCGGGCATAAAAAAGCCGCCCCAAAAGGGGCGGCCGGAAAGAATCAACGGTCTGATAATTACGCTACGCGATAGCGCCGGAAAAAATTCAAACCAAGGAGCGCACCGCCAAACAGCGCCAGTGTAGTGCCGGTATCTGGCACGGTCGACGAACCTCCTTGGCCACCAAAAGTAACATCATCAAACACCGAGTGACCGATTTGATTGAACACTACTTTGCCGATCGCTTCGGATGAGGAGAAGCCATGCCATTGATCCCACGCGTATGATCCATTCGTATCGATCGCAAAGGTCCCGATCAAGGTGTCGCTCAAATTATAAAATTGGATATCCAGAATGCCATTTCGCCCGGCACTTCCACCGTCGACCACAGATTCAGCGCCGGAAAAACCAAACATGGAAATACCACCGGCAAAGCTTAGCGAAAATGAAGCAGGCGTACTATTAGTCCCCAAATATCCGTCGCCCGGGCCACCACGGCCATTCGAAATGAAGGGACTGTTGCCCATGCCGTAACCACTGGTGTAATTGATCAACGCGCCGCCGGAAATATCATTAAACACCATGCCATTTCCAAAATCATAGCTACTGGGCGTAGCAACGTAAGGATTGCTAAACGTCTCTTTGGTCAAACCAGCAAAACTGACCTCGGTTAATCCATAGGTCACGGCACGGCTGCAAACAGCCGATACGCAGAGCAAGGCTACACAGCAGAGTATCTTTTTCATTTTCCGAACAGGGTTGGAGTTAATAAATAACTAGCCCCTACACTTTGCATAGGTCGTGCCAATAATTCCAAACCTCCCACAGACGAGGGTGGCCATTCGGCCCGTCATGAAAAAATAAACGGGAGAAGAATAAGTTACCTTATGATTTTGAATTAATTACATACTTCGACTTTCTCTGCCTTTTATAAAAGACGGGGCCATTATTTGATCCCGGCCCATCTCGACGAACTCAAAGTGTAAACCCAGCCAGAATCACGTCGGAATTTCTTACAATTTCCCTAGAGTTTTGCGTGGGCAATTTCAGAAAATAAGCGATCGACCTAATGCCCACTCCATCCCGTTCGATCCGCCCTGCTTGGTCCCTCACTCCACTTTAGCCAATAATATAGACTGAAGGGGCGCCAGCAGCATCGGTTGAAGAATACCACCCAACAACTGTAGCTTCGCTGACAATATGTCTGCTTCTTGGAGGCATCTTGTCGTGGAAATCCGTATAAACGGTTAAGCCCGGAATCTGCCCTCTTTTTCAAGAGAAGCAAAAACCGGGTTCGCCCAGCCGAACTGATTTAGTTCAACGTGCCTTTATTGCATCTACGCGGTCGCGCTAAACCGCCGTGCGTTGACGGTTCTCGCCGGCTGCGCCATCGCACCGAACAGAGCCGCATATTTGGGCGAGTTTTTGATCACCAGAAAAGCCGTGGTGTAGTCCTCGCCGGTGGCCGTCATCCTGGCAGAGACGGCAGCGCGGCAAGTGTCCCCACGTTCTTCAGCAGTGGACGTGGCATTTTCAGTTTGAGCAGGGCTACTTGCTTGAATTTTCATTTTTAAGATAAAGGCTATTTCTGAGAGGAGAGGTTTTTCGGATTTCCCGCTGACAGGATGGTGAAATCAAGAGTCATGATTGAAGGCATGGAATGCAGTTTGAGATGCTAACGCTGTCGACCGAGGCAGCTCGATTATTCCCCTCGGCTTTCGGTTTGGGTGCGGTCGCGTTAATCGTCTCGCCAGTGCGCTGCAACACCTTTGAAACGGCCTTGCTGGGTTGTTGCACCGTGGTTAAAATCGAGCCGCTGGGATCATCCAAAGTCAGTCCGTATTGGGCGCACACCTCATCAATGGCCTTCGTCAACAGAACGGACGGAGGCACTTCTGCTCCCCTGATCTTGAGAAAATCGACGCGCTTGCGCAAATGCTCCATCGTCGTGAGGTATCCTACGGTGATCGCGGAAAGCATACCGATACGCGCGACCTCGTTGGCTGTTGAATCAGGGAAATAATACTTAGCCATCGCGCGCGCATCGGCCAAGCCGAGCGCTTCAGGCAGTGCGACCGTATGCGCCAAGCGGCGCTGAATCTGATTCGAATTCCATCCGCCTTTACGGAATTTCGCACACTGCTGTTTGAAATATTGGGGAGTGCTGATGAGCACTACGGGCACGCCAGCGTCGATTAAAGCAGTACGCAACCAATCGACACGCTTTGGTGCGCTCCGTTGTGAGCGATCACTTTGAGGCCAGAGGAAATGGGCCTCATCCAAGACCAACGTTAAATGACCCGGCATTAGTGCTTCCTCGATTCTGGCCTTAATATCTCCGGCCATCCGAGAGAGTGCACAGGCGGTGCCGAGCGCTCGCGCGATTGACCGAAAAAGAGTCATCTCATCGGTGCCCGAACCAAGCGACACATACACGACTTCACCGGGATGGCGATCACACCAAGACCGAGCCGCGACGCTTTTCCCCAAGCCCTCCCTTCCCTCAAT
>JANYFP010000313.1 GCA_025362555.1 Verrucomicrobiota bacterium | reverse complement strand
TGCTCGTGCAAGGTCCGGCCCGGGAACTGCGGCGACTCGCTGACACCCTCGCGGCCTGCAAAGGGGTGAAGCACGCCAAACTCAGTCTCACTGCCACCGCGATGCCGCCGCTACTCTGAGTGCGCGCCACCCGGTCTACTCGCGCTTTTAAAATATTCCTGCCGGCCGCCGGTCAGTTCTTGACGTAACACGAATAGCAATAAACGTAACACGACTCCCATGGAATTAGTCATCAATAACAATCCCGCCGCCGCGATCTACGCGAAGACACTGACGCATTCCGGACTGTGGTCGGGGGTGATATCACGGGGTAAAACGTTGCGCCTCACCGCACTCGAGGCCGGAGCCAATGTCGGCTTGTTGCTCTACAACGCCGATGTGCCGAGCGAACGCTATAACCTGCCCGACACGCTCAAGGGTCAGCATATCTTTTATCTCCGCCATCCGTATTGCCTGCACTCGGACATGGGCCGCGTACTTGCGTCGATCACGGCTGATACCGTGGGTTGGCATGATACGGTTTGCGGGGCGTCGGACGGCAAGAGCGTCGCCGCCAAATACGGCGAGCGAAATTATCAAACAGCGCGAAATGACTATTTCCGCAACGCCCGCGACTCGTTTCTCATTGAGCTGACCAAGTGGGGCCTCGGTCAGCGCGATCTCGTGCCTAATCTCAATCTTTTCAGCAAGGTGGTGGCTGATGACGCCGGCCGCTTGAGCTTCGTGTCCGGCAATTCGAAGGCGGGCGACATCGTGGAGCTGCGTTTCGAAATGGACACGTTGGTGGTGTTAAATACGTGTCAGCATCCCCTGGATCCCGACACGAGCTATCACCCTCGTGAGGTTCGGTTGGAGGTTTTTCGCGCTGAGGTGCCCGTCGCCGATGACGCCTGCCGCCGGTCGCGTCCCGAGAACGAACGCGCATTTCTTAACACCGAGAACTACGTCGCGCTTCGCACGCCATGAAAACCAGCACGCTTTCTCCTTCCGCTGCGATCTATCGGAAAATCATCCCGGCGGGTGATCCTTGGACGTACGAAATCAAACGCGGACAAATCCTCCGGATTGTCGACGTCGAGGGGAACCAAGCCGCCGACACGCTCTTCTATGATGCAAAGGATCCGTCCAATCGATATAGCGCCTCCGACACGATTCAGCGTCAGGCTGCGCTTTATCTCAGTACGGGCACGCAGCTGATTTCCAATTTGGGCGATGAACTGCTGACCATCGTGGCCGACACTTGCGGACGGCACGATACGCTCGGTGGGGCGTGCTCACGGGAGAGCAATACGATGCGGTATTCGCTCGATAAGGAATTTATGCACGCGTGCCGGGATAGTTTTATTTGCGGCGTGCACGCGTGGCGTCCCGAGCTGGGGAAGCGCGACATTTCGCCAAACATCAATTTCTTCATGAACGTTCCGGTAACGCCGGACGGGCGGCTGACCTTCGCGGACGGGGTTTCAGCGCCGGGCTATTACGTCGAACTGCGAGCGGAGCGTGACGTCGTTTGTGTGCTTTCCAATTGTCCGCAGCTAAACAATCCCTGCAACGCGTATAACCCAACACCCATTGAAGTCTTAATCTGGAATCCCTGAAATTGTCTCGCGAAGGATTTGAAGGGAGCCAAGGCCAATCATTCCGATCACTTTTTTCGAACCTTCGCTCCCTTCGCCTCCTTCGCGAGAAACCGCTCTGTCTTATCCCATGTTTACCAAAGTTCTCATCGCCAATCGCGGTGCTATTGCCTGCCGAGTTATTCGCACCCTGCGTAAGATGGGCGTGAAGTCGGTCGCCGTCTATTCTGATGCCGACAAGCACTCGCTGCATGTGCAGCAGGCGGACGAAACAGTTCACCTCGGGCCAGCACCGGCGGCGCAAAGTTATCTCGACGGCGAAAAAATAATCGCCGCGGCCAAAGCAACTGGTGCCCAGGCGATCCATCCGGGATACGGGTTTCTCTCTGAAAATCCGGGATTTTCCGATGCGTGTGCGGTAGCGGGTCTGGTGTTTATTGGACCGACGGGCGATCAGATGCGGATGTTTGGTTTGAAGCACGCGGCGCGTGCGATT
Source organism: Verrucomicrobiota bacterium (assembly GCA_025362555.1). Lineage (GTDB taxonomy): Bacteria > Verrucomicrobiota > Verrucomicrobiia > Opitutales > Opitutaceae > Lacunisphaera. The sequence continues at coordinate 13,159 of JANYFP010000313.1, read as the reverse complement.
GCTGAGCAGCATAATGTTCCTTTGCTCCCTGGCTCTGGTTTATTGCGCGACGAGGAACACGCCCGCACGGAAGCCGTGCGGATCGGCTACCCGGTGATGTTGAAAAGTACGGCGGGCGGTGGTGGCATTGGTATGTCGCTCATTCGCAAACCCGCGGAACTCTCGACGGCGTTCGCCGCCGTGGGCCGGCTTGCAAAAAACAACTTTAAGGAAGGTGGCATTTTTCTCGAAAAATTTGTCGAGCACGCGCGTCACGTTGAAGTGCAGATTTTCGGGGACGGCAAAGGTCACGTGGTTTCGGTGGGCGAGCGCGATTGTTCCGTTCAGCGCCGTAATCAAAAAGTGATCGAAGAAACTCCCGCGCCAGGCGTCACGCCCGCTCAGCGGGTGCAACTCCTCGAATGCGCCGCGCGCCTCGGCACTGCCGCGGGCTATCAAAACGCTGGCACCGTCGAATTCGTCTACGATAACGCGACCGGCGAATTTTATTTTCTCGAGGTGAACACGCGGCTCCAGGTCGAACACGGAGTCACCGAAGAAGTCACGGGGGTTGATCTGGTGGAGTGGATGTTGCTCGCAGCCGCAGGTGAACTTGATTTGTCGCAATGGAAAGGGGCGTCGTGTGGCGCTTCGATTCAGGTGCGAGTTTACGCTGAAGATCCGGGTAAGAATTTTCAGCCCGCGGCTGGCTTGCTGACCGACGTGCATTTCGCGACATCCGCCCGCATTGAAACTTGGATCGAACGTGGCACTGAAGTCTCTGCATTCTACGATCCGTTATTGGCGAAGATTATCGTCAAAGGCCGTGATCGCGCGGAAGCCTTACACCGGCTGGATGTGGCACTGGCGGACACCCGACTCCACGGGCTGGAAACAAATTTGGATTATCTCCGGCAGATTGTCGCCTCCGCAGGCTTTCGAGCGGGCGGCGTGACGACGAAATACTTGAGTACGCTGCCTTACACGGCGGCGACCATTGAAGTGTTGGAAGGGGGCACACAGACTACGGTGCAGGATTATCCTGGCCGCCTCGGTTATTGGGATGTCGGCGTGCCGCCCTCGGGGCCGATGGATGGGCGTTCATTTCGTCTGGCCAATCGACTCGTGGGTAATCCGGACACCGCGGGTGGGCTTGAGATTACCGTGCAAGGTCCGTCGCTGCGTTTCAACACGCCCGCGATCATCGCGCTCACGGGTGCGCACATGCCCGCCACGCTCAATGGCAAAGCCGTCGCTTATCATCGCGCCCTGCGGGTGAAAGCAGGACAGACGCTGCGTCTTGGCGCGGTGGAGGGGCCGGGCTTGCGTGCGTATCTCGCGATTCGTCACGGCTTCGACGTGCCCGATTACCTCGGGAGCAAAGCGACTTTCACGCTCGGTCTTTTCGGCGGTCATGCTGGCCGCGCGTTGCGTTCCGGTGACGTGTTGCGGGTAAATCGCACGACGGCCGCGGGGGTGACCGATGATGCAGCGCTTCTGCGTGCGCCCGCCAGCATTCAGCCTGCGCTCACGGGCGAATGGGAGATCGGGGTGCTTTACGGTCCGCATGGTGCGCCGGATTTTTTCACGGCCGAGGACATCGCGGTTCTCTTTAACACCGCTTACGAAGTTCACTATAATTCCGCGCGCACGGGCGTTCGTCTGATCGGTCCAAAACCACAATGGGCGCGACGCGACGGTGGCGAGGCCGGCCTCCATCCGTCGAATATTCACGACAACGCTTACGCGATCGGAGCGATCGATTTCACGGGCGATATGCCGATCATCCTTGGACCCGATGGTCCGAGCTGCGGCGGTTTTGTTTGCCCCGCTACGATTGTGCAGGCCGAACTTTGGAAAATGGGTCAGCTGAAGCCGGGCGACAAAGTCCGCTTTCGTCCGCTCACGGCCGAAGAGGCTAGAATCCTCGCGACCGCCCAAGACGCCGAAATCGAATCCCTCCGTCCGGCCTCCGTTCGTCATTCGGCATTCGTTATTCGTCATTCTGCTCCGCCCGAGCCCGCGATTCTTCACCAAATTGACGAACGTCCTGACGCCCCCGCCGTCTGCTACCGCCGCGCCGGCGATTCTTATTTGCTCGTCGAGTACGGTCCGTTGATGCTCGACATTGCGCTGCGCATGCGAGTCTACGCGTTGCAGGCGTGGCTCGATCGCCATCACCTTCCCGGCCTCGTCGATCTCACCCCGGGGATTCGATCACTGCAGCTCCATTTTGATTACCGGCTGCTCCCGATGGAGCGCTTGATGGAAATTCTGGTGCGGGCGGAAAGTGAATTGCCGTCCGTGGAGAATATCGAAGTGCCGTCACGCATCGTCCATCTTCCGCTGTCGTGGGAAGATGAATCCACTTTGCTCGCGATTCGGAAATACATGCAGATCGTCCGCAAGGACGCGCCGTGGTGTCCGAGTAACATCGAATTTATTCGTCGGATCAACGGACTCGAATCCGTGGACGAAGTGCATCGCATCGCGTTTGAAGCGAGTTATCTGGTCCTCGCCTTGGGTGACGTGTACCTCGGCGCGCCGGTGGCGACGCCGGTTGATCCGCGTCACCGATTGGTTACGACGAAGTATAATCCGGCTCGCACGTGGACGCCCGAAAATGCCGTCGGCATCGGTGGCGCCTATTTGTGCGTGTACGGCATGGAGGGCCCGGGCGGGTACCAGTTCATCGGACGGACTTGTCAAATGTGGAACCGCTACAAGCAGACGGTGGAGTTCACCGATGGCCGGCCGTGGTTGTTGCGTTTTTTTGACCAGATTCGGTTTTACCCGGTATCAAACGCGGAATTGACAAAATTTCGGGAAGACTTTCCTCAAGGAAAGGTTCAGTTGAAAATCGAGGAGACCAAGTTTCGTCTGCGAGATTATCAGAAGTTTCTTGGCGCGAATGCTGAAACGATCACTGCTTTCAAAACCAATCAGCAGGCTTCATTTGAAGCGGAGCGGAAGCGCTGGGAGGAAAGCGGCCAGCTTAATTTCTCGGCGGAGTCGGAATCGGCGGCGGCGGTGGACGAACAGGCAATTCCCGCGGGCTGCGTCGCGGTGACATCGCACATTCCTGGAAACATTTGGAAGATCACCGTAGCGGCCGGAGATGTCGTGAAAGATGGTGATCCACTCGTTATTCTCGAATCCATGAAGATGGAAGTGACGGTGGTCGCGAATCGTCCGGGTAAGGTTCGCGAGATCCGCTGCGTCGAAGGCCGGCCCGTCAGCGCCGGTGAAACGCTTATCGTGATTGAACTTTAAAAACCATTGTCTCGCGAAGGGTACGAAGGGAGCGAAGTAAAGCTGCGCTTGGCCAAAAACTAGCTTCATCGCTTTATCCGACCTTCGCTCCCTTCGAATCCTTCGCGAGACAACACCTGCCTATGCCAATTTCCCTCGACCTTGCCACGCTCCGAGTTGCCTATGCCACCGGTTCGATTACGCCGACTGCACTCGTTGAGGAGCTCTGCCAACGGATTGAGGCGTACAACGATCCCGCCGTGTGGATTCATCGGCTGTCACGTGACGAGCTCCTCGCGCATGCGAAGCGCGTTGAAGCGCGAGGTCTGGCGGCTCAGCCGCTTTACGGGATTCCTTTCGCGATCAAGGATAACATCGATCTCGCCGGAGTGCCTACGACAGCGGCTTGTGCTGAGTTCGCTTACACTCCGAGCGAGTCGGCGTTTGTGGTGCAACGTTTGATCGATGCTGGAGCAATTCCGATTGGGAAAACCAACCTCGATCAATTCGCGACGGGTCTGGTTGGAGTGCGCTCGCCTTATGGCGTGCCGCGAAATCCGTTTCATCCCGAGATGATTCCGGGTGGCTCGAGCAGCGGCTCGGCGGTGGCGGTCTCCGCCGGGCTCGTGACTTTTTCGCTCGGCACTGACACTGCGGGCTCGGGTCGGGTGCCGGCGGCGTTTAATAATTTGGTGGGGCTGAAACCGACCAAAGGAGCTTTCAGTATTCGCGGGGTGGTACCGGCGTGCCGCTCGCTTGATTGCGTCTCAGTATTTTCGCTCACAGTGGAAGATGCTTCTGCAATCGCGGCGATCGCCGGAGGATTTGATGCGGGTGATCCGTTTGCGCGTTGTGCGCCGTCGGGGATTTTTGCTTTCGCAGCGGCGCCGGAAAAATTTCGCTTTGGAGTTCCGGCTCCGACACAACTTGATTGGTTTGGCGACACGCAATCGGCGGAATGTTTTGCGAGTGCCGTGGCTTCACTGGAAGCGCTCGGTGGCGTGCGGATCGAAATTGATTTTTCTCCTTTTCGAGATGCGGCGCGCTTGCTCTACGAAGGGCCTTGGGTGGCGGAGCGGTGGTCCGCAGTGCGGGATTTTCATGCGAAGCACGCCGATGCGATTTTCCCGGTGACGCGTCGGATCGTCGAGGGCGGAGCTAAGCCGCTGGCGGTTGATGCTTTTGAAGCCGGCTACAAGCTAGCGACGCTGCGTCGGGTGGCTGACGTGACTTGGACGAAAGTCGATACGTTGGTGTTGCCGACCGCCGCGACGATTTACACTCGCGCGCAATTGGAGGCGGATCCGATCACACTTAATTCGCGTCTCGGTACGTATACGAATTTTGCCAACCTGCTCGATACAGCGGCGCTCGCAGTGCCGACGGGATTTCGCGCTGATGGACTGCCGTTCGGAGTGACGCTTTTTGGGCCGGCGTGGAGTGATGCGCGGCTTGCAGCGCTCGGCGGTGCGTTGCATCGCGCCACGGTAAAGACGACGGGAGCCACGGGATTGGCGCTGCCGACTGTGGTGATTAACGCCTCGTTGAGTGAAGGCGAAATCGCGTTAGCGGTCGTTGGCGCGCACTTGAGTGGCCAACCGTTGAATAGTCAGCTCACTGCGCTCAATGCCCGTCTGCTGCGTACGACGCGAACCACTGATTCGTACCGACTGTATGCCCTGGCGGGAACAGTTCCACCGAAGCCTGGCCTCGTGCGAGGCGCGCCGAAAACGGGGGGGGCGATCGAAGTGGAAGTGTGGGCGCTCTCCGCGGCGGCGTTCGGCTCATTTGTCGCGGCGATTCCTCCGCCTCTCGGCATTGGTACACTCCAATTGGTCGATGGACTTTCGGTGAAAGGATTTATTTGCGAACCCGCCGCACTCGAAGGCGCAAAAGACATCACGTCATTCGGCGGCTGGCGAGCGTTTTTGAAAGGAGTTTAGGTGGGAGTGAGGTGCTTTAGCCCGCATCGGTCGTGCGAAGACGCGGGCTAAAGCACCGCGCTATTTTGGCGGGGTGTGCTTGAGTTATCCCGACGGCTCTTAAGATTTAGACTTTTGCTGGACAATGGAGTGGTAGGGGCGATTGCCCTCAATCGCCCTGCGCACCCCGAGGGCCGTTGAGGGCAACGGCCCCTACCTAAGTCTAATTTTCAATAGCCAGTGGTATTAGAAATCCAGATGCGCCGCCAACTCGGCTTTGAGCAATTCCACTAACTCTGGATCCATGAAAGTGAAGTCATCTGGAATGCGCATTGTGACGAGTTGCTTGCCCGCGAGGTCTTCCGGAAATTGTTCACGCAATCGGTCGGCATGTTTGCGTTCCATGCAGAAAATCAGATCTGCCCAACCGAGATGACACGCGGTAACTTTGATGCGCGCTCCTTCGGCGGTGCCTGCGCTACGGGCGTCGTAGCGAGGATGATTCTTGAAGAGCGCTTCCGCGGTGGGACTGCGCCACTGGTTCCGCGAACAGACGAAGAGGAGTTTGGTTTTTGAAGTAGTCACGATTTCTCCTCTGTTAAGTTAATCAGTGTCGTCGGTCACAGCTCGGAAAACGGTCGCCGTCGTGCCAGTGGTTTTAGAACTGAAAGCGGCGTGATCTTATCGGGAATGGTTGAGGTCCGGTGGAATTGGTCTGGTCTGGGCTGGTCAAGAGACGAGCGATGTTTACCCTACGGCAAATGAATTCTCTGCCAGGTTGCGTGCTTATTCTCGCTTCATCAGTTTTGGGTGCACCGGAGGTGGGCTGTGGCTAAGCGGGTGAACGCCCCATTAGTTTCTCCTGAAGGTGATCAGGCCCGAGCACAACCCGCACCCTTGCGTTCAGGGAGACCAAAGAAACCGAGTTTACTCCTCGGCGACAGTGAAGTCATGCGGCGCGTGATCCGCGCGGCGGAATCAGTGGGGCGGAGTGATGTGACCGTGTTGATCGAAGGTGAAAGTGGTACCGGCAAGGAATTGGTCGCACGCACGATTCACGATCACAGTCGCCGAGCGGACAAACCATTCATTTTTGTGAATTGCGCGGCATTGCCCGAACCATTGGTGGAGGCGGAATTGTTCGGGCACATGAAAGGAGCGTTTACCGATGCCCGGGCCGACAAGCCCGGACGTTTTTTGTTGGCTGATGGCGGAACTCTTTTCCTTGATGAGATTGGTGACCTTCCGCCAAAAGGGCAGGGGGATTTGTTGCGGGTGCTGGAGGATGGAGCCTTTCGCATGGTCGGTGGCACCAAGCTGATTCAAGTCGATGTTCGGGTGATTGCGGCGACCAACAAGAAACTGTTGCAGGCGGTAGCAGAAAGGAAATTCCGCGAGGATTTATATTATCGGCTGCATGTGATCCCGATCATGATTCCGCCCTTGCGCGCGCGGGCCGAGGATATCCCGATGCTCGTAGAATCGTTTCTCAACAGCTTCAGTCAGAAACACGGACAGTCGCGCAAACAGCTTTCCGCTGAAGCGCTGCGCCGGTTTGTGCGTTTTCCGTGGCCAGGCAACGTGCGCCAGTTGCGCAATATTGTAGAGCGGGTGGTCGTCACGTGTCCACGTGCGTTGATTGGCGTGGAAGATTTACCCGATGACTTAGATGGTCTCATCGAATCTGCCCCGACTTTCACGTTGCACCCCGGGATGACTCTGGCGGAAGGCGAGAAGATGTTAATTGCACAGACGCTGCGCCATGTGACGTCGAATCGCGAAGAGGCGGCTAAGTCTTTGGGTATTAGTCGGCGAACCCTGCAATACAAACTTAAGCTCTACGGATTGGGAGAGGAGTAAAAGGGGGTGGTGCGTTTTCGTGTCTTTATTTGCACGTAATTTTTATGTTTCGTGCAAATAATGCACGTTTTTGCCGAGTGCTTAATGGCTCCGCTGCGGGTCGCGAAACCAATCTTTAATTTATACGGATGAGGAGCAATGCGTTAGACCCGAGCGAGGCGAAGCGGGCATGCCGGCTGCAATTAGCGTGGAGCTCACTCATTCCGAGGGGGCGAATTAGATTCACCAAATCATCATATCATCATGAGCAACGAACTTAATGTAATCACGGCTCCCGTGACCCAAGCCGTAAGCAAACCCGTCCAGGCCCCAGTCGCCGCCCCAGTGCCGACGGCTACTTCACCGCTCCCAACCGGTGGCAGCAAAAGGGATCGGGGAAATAAGAAGGCGAGCGGCAGTTTCGGCGGTGCGCAGCGCACAAAGCTGTAAGGTTGATTTCACGCGTGTGCCACGGACTTGATCACTCCGGGGCGCGCGGCTTTGACTTTCGTGGCGGCGGACGTGTGAACGTCAGCCGCCGTTTTTTTGGAGTGGGGATCGAGGAAATAGTGGGTTCAGCTCGATACCGCCGGCGTGGTGCAATTTTATGTGCAAAGAATGCACTCAGGAGCCTGCTGGCGAAGTTGGCGCGCGTAGGGCGCGGCCATTAAATGATTTTATCAGCATTGCGGGGAGAGACTTGGGCTTTCTGACGAAGAGGCGGCATGTGCCCTGCGATGGACGTGGCATGAATTCTTCCATCGAATCCTTAGCGACACTTCAAGAGCTCACTAGCCGGGCCAGCAAACCGGCGACGAAGGCTCAGCAGGCGACAATTTCGCAGCTGCGGGCAACGTTCCCTGTGCCGGTCCTGGTTTATTTTGACCGTCGTGTAACGCGCGGACACCAGGCGGTAGCGGAAGTGCGCAATGGCGTGTGCATGTCATGCCATTTGCGTTTGCCGGTAGGAACGGTCGCCGGATTGGGTGCGTCAGGCGAGCTGGTCACCTGCGAGAGTTGCGGGAGTTATTTGAGATTAGCGCCGGACGTGAGCTCAGTTTCGAATGAGGCAAACAGTGGATTACGCGTGACTGGGCGGAGGATGGTGAAGAGCGTGAAATCGGTCTCACTGATTGAATCGCGAGGTCACCGAACGACGGAAATCATTCACGCGACAAGCGAGACACTGGTGCCGGTTTGAACCTAGAAAACTCAGATGAGAAACCGCTAATCTACGCTAATTGACGCTAATCAAGAAATTCAAAAAGGAACTGGACCAAAAAGTGGTTCACCTGATCGGTGAACAAAACTCCCTGAACGAAAGCCAAGGATTGCCTGCATTAGCGCCGATTAGCGAAAATTAGCGGTTAACTGACTGCGGAATTGAGAGGTAGAATTGTTCCCCCGGATTGCTTTACTGGCGCAGCGCACAAACCTGTGAGGGCTTTGGGAGTTCATCGCCGCCTGACTGGGGGAATTTCTTCCCAGGCGGCGAAGAGTCCTGTCTCGATTGTGCGTCAGCGAATCGAATCTATCTCAAGCCGGGTTTCATTTTCCTTCTTCGAAAATCATCCGCCGTCGCTCTGCGAGTTATGGCGCGACACGCTGACTGGAGGCGGTTGTGAAGCGATTGGGTTATATAAGCCCCAACTTCATTTTTCCTTCTTCGGAAATCATGGACTGATTCCAGGAGGGTTCCCAAGTGATGCGGACGTCGGCGGTGCTGACGCCGGGGACGAGGAGAATCTTGCCCTTCGCATCTTCCGCGATCGCGGGGCCCATGCCGCAGCCGGGGGCGGTGAGCGTCATGGCGACATCTACTTTATAGCCGCCTTCCGGTGCTTCGATCTTCGAGACATCCATGCTGTAAACGAGTCCGAGATCGACGATGTTAACGGGAATCTCGGGGTCGTATACTTTGCGCATCTGATCCCAGATGGCGGCAGGATCGGGCGCGCCATCTGCGAGTGTCGCAGCGGTGACCGTGTGTTCTGCTACAGTCTCACCAATGGCGTCGGCGTCTTTGCCATCGAGTCGGAAAAGACCGGTCGAGGTTTGCACCGTGTAGCTGCCTCCGAGGACTTGATGAATGAAGACAGAGTCGCCTTTGAACAGCGTCTGCTTGTCGCCGCTCGGGATCTGGGTGGCGATTACTTCGCGGGTGAGGATACGGTCGCGTTTGTCGGTGGTCATGGGAGGATGGAGAGGGTGTTACCACTAATAACCACTCATTGGTCACTAATGACGAACAGAGTCAGAGATTTTTACCCACGGAATACACAGAATACACGGAAGGAAATGAATTGATTCAGTGTGTTCCGCGTCTTTCGTGGATAGCTATCAGGCTTTAAATTTGTCGCGGATGATCGAGGTGAGTTGGTCGTGGAGTTGTTCGTTTTCGATCTTGCCGAGGACTTCCTCGAAGAAGCCGAAGACTAATAATTCCTGGGCTTGCGCGGGTTTGATGCCGCGGGCTTCGAGATAAAATTCCTGCTCGCGGTCGATGCGGGCACTGGTGGTGCCGTGCGTGCAGCGCACATCGTTGGCTTGAATTTCCAGGCCGGGCAGGGAATTGGCTTCCGCTTCGTCGGAGAGCATAAGGTTGCGATTGCTCTGATAGGCGTCGGTTTTCTGCGCGTCTGGATCGACGACGATCAGGCCCGAGAAGATGGTTTTCGACTGATCCATCAGCGCATTTTTATAGAGCAGGTTGGAGCTCGTGTTCGGAGCCTGATGGATTTGCAGCGTGCGTTGATCGAACTCCTGGGCGCCGTGCGCCACGGTGAGCGCGAGCATCTCGGAGTGGGCGCCGGGGGCTTGGAGCTGGGAGAAAGATTCGTGGCGGGCCTGGCAGGCGCCGGCATGAATATTCAACGAAAGAACTTTGGCGTCGCGCCGGGCCACCGTGGCATTGAATTGGAAGGACAAGGTCTGGTCGCTCCAATCTTGCATGGCGAGATAGGTGAGTTGGGAACCATGACCGGCGTAGAGATCGTTGCCGCCGCAGGCGAAGTGGGTGGAGCTCGCTTCTTTTGAGCGGAAGAAATCGGCGACGGTGACTTTCGCGTTCTCTTCGGCGATCACGAGCGTGTGAGGGAACACCGCCACACCTGGGCCGGTGGCATAGTGGAACACACTGATGGGCTGCGTGGCCTCGACCCCTTTTGGCACATAGATAAAGGCACCGTCTTCGAGAAAGGCTTCGTGCAGTGCAGTGAATTTGTCGGAGCCGAGCTTCGTGGGCTGGGCGAGCAAGTGTGCCTTGATGAGATCGGCGTGATGGATTAACGCGTTTTGCAGCGTGTCGAAAATGATGCCGTGTTTCGCGGCGATTTCCGCTGCGGGAGCGGTCCGGGTGGCGAACGTGTTATTGACGAAGGTCAGCGTGGCCGCAGTGATCGCAGAAAACGGTGAGACGGAAATTTCCGTGGGGACAAACGTGCCGATCTTGAAACCGTCGAGCGTGAGCGTGGACAGGTTGGAGAAGCGCCAGCCCTCGTTCGTACGTGTGGGCATCGGCAGCGACGCGAAGCGCTCGTAGGCGGCGCGTTTGCGGTCGAGCCACCAGGCGGGGAGGTGGGCGCAACGGGCCAAGGATTGAGCGAAGGCCTCGCGGGTGAAGGAGCCGGTCAGATTGTCGGCGGCGGAAGTGGGAAGGGATTGAGCGAAGGTGCTCATAGGTGCGCTAATTTAAATGTCGAATGACGGATGACGAATGGTGAGGTGAAGGCGACGAGGTCCGGGCGAATGGTAATTCGTCATTCGGACTTCGTCATTGGGCCGGCTTTAGCCGACGCTGCCTTCCATTTCGAGGTCGATGAGGCGTTTCAGTTCGACGGAGTATTCCATCGGGAACTGGCGGGCGAGGTCGTTGATGAAGCCATTGACGGCGAGACTCATTGCCTGTGCCTCCGTGAGGCCGCGCGATTGCATGTAGAAAATCATGTCTTCGCTGACTTTCGAAACGCTCGCTTCGTGCTGCGTGGCATTTTTGTCGCCGCGGACGCTGATGGCGGGATAGGTGTCGGTGCGGCTGTTCGTGTTGATCAGCAGCGCGTCGCACTCGGTGTTGTTTTTGCAACCCTTCAGGTGTTTCGGAATGTGGACCACACCGCGATACGTCGAGCGGCCTTGGCCGACGGAGATGGATTTCGCGATGATGTTGGAAGTCGTGTCATCGGCGGCGTGAATCATTTTCGCGCCGGTGTCCTGGTGCTGGCCGTCGTTGGCGAGCGCGATCGAGAGGACTTCGCCGCGGGCGCGTTTGCCTTTCAAGACGACGCCGGGATATTTCATCGTGAGTCGGCTGCCGATGTTGCAGTCGATCCACTTGATTTCCGCATCCTCGTGGGCGACTCCGCGCTTGGTCACGAGATTGAAAACGTTGTTCGCCCAATTTTGAACGGTGATGTACTGGATCTTCGCGCCTTTCAGCGCGACGAGTTCAACGACCGCGCTGTGGAGTGTGGAAGTGGAGAACTTCGGGGCGGTGCAGCCTTCCATGTAGACGACCTCGGAGCCTTCGTCCGCGATGATGAGGGTGCGCTCGAATTGGCCGAAGTTTTCCGCGTTGATGCGGAAGTAGGCTTGGAGTGGCTGGGCGACTTTTACGCCGGGCGGGACGTAGATGAAAGAGCCGCCAGAGAATACGGCGCTGTTGAGCGCGGAGAATTTGTTGTCACCCGTCGGGATGACCTTGCCGAAGAATTTCTTGAAAATCTCCGGATGTTCGCGCAGGCCTTCCGTTGAGTTACAGAAAATGACGCCCTGTTTGGCGACGATTTCCTTGATGTTTGAATAGGCGGCTTCCGAGTCGAATTGGGCTTCGACGCCGGCGAGGAACTTGCGCTCCTGCTCGGGGATACCGAGGCGCTCGAAGGTTTTCTTGATGTCGTCTGGCACCTCGTCCCACGTGCGTTTTGGCTGCTGACCTTGCGAGAGGTAGTAGCGGATTTTTTGAAAATCAATGGCTTCGAGATCCTTCGTCGCCCAGTGCGTGGGCATCGGTTTATCGAAGAAGGTCTTCAGCGCCTTGAGGCGGAATTCCAGAATCCACGGAGCTTCCTTCTTCACCGAACTGATGTAGCGGACGGTGTCTTCGCTCAGGCCGGTGCCGGCGTCGAACGCGTAGTCAACCTTGTAGCTGAAATTGCCGGCGGTCTGGTCGATGCCGACGACCGGATTTTCCGTTTCAACGGCAGGTTCGATTTCGGTGAGTGGTTTCATGGGCGGGACGATGTTGCGGGGTAGGAGAGGATTTATTTCGTGAGGTGGATGATCGCGGCGTAAAGCCGCTCCTACAGTTCAGAGTATTAGGCGGTGGCGGCGGCGAATTCTTGTTTCACCCAGTCGTAGCCCTTGGCTTCGAGCTCAAGTGCGAGGGTCTTGTCGCCGCTCTTCACGATGCGACCGTCATACATCACGTGGACGAAATCAGGCACGATGTAATCAAGGAGGCGCTGGTAGTGGGTGATCAGCATGATGCCGGGGGAGGAAGGGCTGTTTCGCTGGGCGTTCACGCCTTCGGAGACAATGCGGAGCGCGTCGATGTCGAGGCCGGAGTCGGTTTCGTCCATGAGGGCGATTTTTGGTTCGAGCATCGCCATCTGGAGAATTTCGCAGCGTTTCTTTTCGCCGCCGGAGAAGCCGTCGTTAACGGAGCGCGACGTGAATTTGCGGTCGATCTTGAGTAGATCCATTTTCGAGTAGAGGCGCTTGTAGTAACCGCTCGCGTCGAGTTCTTCGCCCTCGGCCATGCGGGCTTGCACGGCGGCGCGAAGGAAGTTGGCAATCGAGACGCCGGGAATTTCGCTGGGATATTGAAAGGCGAGAAACAGGCCGGCGCGCGCGCGTTCGTCGGGTTGCATCGCGAGGACGGATTTACCGTCGAGCAAGACCTCGCCACTCGTGATCGTGTAGTCCGGGTGGCCGGCGATGGCCTTGGCGAGAGTGCTCTTGCCGGTGCCGTTGGGCCCCATGATGGCATGCACTTCGCCCTGTTTGATCGTCAGGGTGAACCCTTTGACGATGGGCTTATCGCCGATGCTGATGTGGAGGTCTTTGATTTCTAGTTGGCTCATTTTGGAAAGTAGGGGAGGCGGCTGAGGACGAAGAGTTGAGAATTCAGCGCGAGAGTTGAGAGCGAAGAGGGCGGAGTTGAGTGATGG
>JANYFP010000152.1 GCA_025362555.1 Verrucomicrobiota bacterium | reverse complement strand
GGGGCGTTGGGTGCGTATGCGGGCGGCCAGGTTTTATTTGATGGGCAGGCGGCGATGGGTTGGCATCCGGTTCCCGGCCCCTCGGATTTGCTTTATTCATGTCTCGGGCCGGGATGTGCGATGGGGTTGTGGTGCAGTGTGCGGGCCCGCGCGACTGCCAGCCAATTGCGCGCGGTGGCACTCGACGCGGGCGCGCTCTCGATTGCGGTGCTGGCTCTGACCCTGGCGCTTTATTTGCCGAAGCGGGGCGGGACGGACGCCTTGGCGTTGATCGTCCTGCTGGCTTATCCGGTGACGCTGTTGTCGGCGCTCTGTCTTGGCGTGGTTTCAATTCTCAGTCTGAGCCCACGAGGGGAGAAGAGCTGGTGGATTTTTTTGGTCGCGCTGGTGGCCGATGGTGTCCTTTGGATGGAGTGGAACTCCCTGACTTTGGATGACGGCCTGGAGAAAGGAACGTGGTTTAATTTTATTTTTTCAATTGCCGCACTTGCCTTGGGGTGGGGCGCGATGGGCTGGCGGCTGGAGGATTCGGTTAATCCGGCTTGGAAAGCGTGGTGCGCGCGAGTCCTGCGTTTGTTGCCTCTGCTGTTGGTGATAATGGCGGCGACCAGCCTGGTGCTGGCGTTGACCATCCCAGCAGTTCCTTCGGTCGCGCGTTATGCCGTGGTTTTTGGGGTGGTGGTGGTTCTGGCCATTGGGGTTTTTCGTCAGAGCGTCCAGGTGCGGGAGTTGGATCGGGTTTTGGCGGCGGAGCGACTGGCGAAGGAAACCGAGCAGCGATTCCGGATGTTGTTCGAGACGGCACAAGACGCGATTTTTCTCATGACGCCGGGCGAATTCATTGAGTGCAATCCGAGCACCCTGCGAATGTTTGGCTGCGCGCGAAATCAAATCGTCGGCCATTCTCCGGTGGAGTTCTCACCGGAAATCCAGCCGGATGGAAGGCGGTCCGATCATAAAGCGCCCGAAAAAATCATGGCGGCGATGAATGGAGCCCCGCAAGTTTTCGACTGGACGCATCGAAAATTGGACGGAACGCTTTTTGATGCCGAGGTGAGTCTTAACCGGATCGAGCTGGGCGGACGTTTTCTTCTGCAGGCGATCGTGCGGGATCGCTCCGAGCATAAGCAGGTGGAAAGGGAATTACTCTGGCGAACCGCGTTGTTCGAAGCACAGGTCGATTCCGCGATTGATGGCATTCTGGTCGTCGATAATGCGGGTAAGAAAGTCATCCAGAACAAACGCCTGGCGGCAATTTGGGGGATTTCCCAGCAGGTGGCAGACGATTTGGATGATGCCGAGTCGGTCAGGATCGTCAGTGGCCGGACGAAAAATCCCGCCGATTTTGCCGCGAAGATTGCTTATCTTTATTCTCACCCGGATGAAATCAGCCGGGATGAAATTGAATTGATCGATGGGAAAGTATTGGATCGCTACTCGGCGCCCGTGCGTGATCGGGAGGGAAAAACCTACGGGCGGATCTGGACGTTTCGCGATATCAGTGATCGCAAGCAGGCCGAGGAAGCACTCGCGACGGAGCGCAATTTGTTGCGAACATTATTCAATGTCCTGCCGGATTATATTTATGTGAAAGACATTCAGGGCCGGTTTATCACGTGTAATGAACGGTGCGCGCGGGTGATGGGGGCGGCGAGTCCGGAGGAGGTCATTGGCCGGACGGATGCGGATTTCTTTTCACCGGAAATGGCGGCCGTTTATCGGACGGATGACGAAGCGGCGGTGCGAGGCGTTGCCACCATCGAAAAGGAAGAGTGTCTCACTCGTGCAGATGGGAGCCGGCTTTATACGCTGACGACCAAGCTGCCGCTGAGGGACCGGCGCGGGCAAATTATCGGCATGGTCGGCAACGGTCACGATATTACTGGACGCAAGAATTTGGAGGAACAATTACGGCAGGCGCAAAAAATGGAGGCGATCGGCCAACTGTCCGGTGGGGTGGCGCACGACTTCAATAATCTGCTCACGGTTATCCTGGGGAATCTCGGTTTGATCCGTTCTTCCGGTCACGAAGTCAGCGAGACCCCGGAGCTCTTGGATCAAATCAATCATGCCGCACTGCGCGCGGCCAATCTCACCCGCCAGTTGCTCGCGTTCAGTCGCCGGCAGGTGATGCAGTCGCAGTCATTGGATTTGAATGGGGTCGTGGCTGAGGTCTCCCGCATGCTGCGGCGAGTGATCGGTGAGACGGTGGACATGAAGCTCGATTTGGCGGAGCCGCCTCTGCCGATTCAGGCGGACCCGGGCATGTTGGAGCAGGTACTGCTCAATCTTTGTATCAATGCGCGCGACGCCATGCCGGGAGGCGGGCAACTCATCCTGCGGACGGCGGTGGTTGAAATTGAGGCCACCGCCGTTGCTCATCGGGCGCAGGCGCGGGCGGGTTCATTTGCCCGATTGACGGTGGCGGATACGGGCATCGGCATGTCGCCGGAAGATTTGGCTCACGCGTTTGAGCCGTTCTTTACGACGAAAGAAGTGGGCAAAGGCACGGGGCTGGGGCTCGCGTCGGTTTATGGCATTGTACAGCAGCATCGCGGCTGGGTGGTGGCCGAGAGCACGCTGGGGCGTGGGACGACGTTTGATGTTTACCTACCGCTGGCCAGCGTCACTGCGGTGAAGCCCCCGCCGCCACCGCCGCCTGCGACTATTCCCGGTGGCGGAGAAATTATTTTATTGGTGGAAGACGATCTCGCGGTGCAGGGGGTGGCGAAGGCGGCGCTCGCCCGGCTGGGCTACGTGGTATTATTGGCCAATGATGGGAACGAAGCCCAGCAGGTGTGGCGAAAGCATAAAAATGAAATTCAACTCCTCCTAACGGACATGGTCATGCCGGGCGGTCTGACTGGTCGCGACGTCGCCGCGCTCTTCAGGAAAGACGTGCCGGCACTCAAAGTTATTTTTATGAGCGGCTACAATGCGACGATTGCCGGCACGGATTTCCCGCGGGCGATGGGTGATTTATTTTTAGGTAAGCCATTTGAGATCCAGGAACTCGCGGGAATCGTTCGTAAATGTCTCGATGGCGCGAATGAATCTGGTACCTGCGGCCGCACTAGAGCATGAGCGTGGTGCTTTCTTTTTGGCTCTTGGGCGCGTCGCCGGGGATTTGCTGATCATCGGTTTTGTCGCATCGAAGTTGCGGGCGCGGGAGGTCGATTGCCGGGTGCACGCTTGCGTTATTTCCCGATCAACGCACGTTGCATTGACCCTATGCATTCCCCTTCCGGCGATCAGTTTTTGTTGAGCTGCCGACCGCTAGCGCAACCGCTTGGGCGGCGGGTGAGTCTAAAACGTCCTGTTGCGATGCAGGTGGAGGAAATGCGCTGAGATGAAAAAGATTTTCCGAATACTGCTGGTGGAAGATTCCGAGGCCGATGCTGCGCTGCTGCTCGCCACGCTTCGCGACGGTGGGTATGACTGTGAATCGATTCGGGTGCGAAACGCCGCCGAGATGGATCAGGCTCTCGCGGATCACGACTGGGATATCGTGTTCTGCGAAGATAAACTGTCCGGTTTTGATGCGCGGTCGGCTTTGCGTTTGTTGCGGGCCCGCGATCCGGCGCTGCCGTTTTTCGTTGTAGCGGGAATGGGCAGCGAAGAGGCGCTCGTGGAAATTATAGCGGAGGGCGCGACGGATTTTTTGCGCAAAGATCGTCTGGCGCGCTTGGGACCGGCCATGAGTCAGGCGGTGAAACAGAGTCTTTTGCGCCGGGAGCACAAGCAGGCCGAGCAGGAGATTCAGCGGCAGGCGGCGTTTGCCCATTTTAATCCCAATCCCGTGCTCGAGCTTTCCGCCGCCGGGGAAATCATGTACAGTAATGTGGCGACGCAGGAAATGACGCGCGCGCTGGGACAGGCCAATCCGGTGCAGATTCTGCCGCGGGATTTTGCGACGGTGGTGCAACAATGTTTGGCAACCAACCGGCCGGTCTTGCGACTCGAAACAAAATTTGGCGGCCGGACAATT
Organism: Verrucomicrobiota bacterium; assembly: GCA_025362555.1. Lineage (GTDB taxonomy): Bacteria > Verrucomicrobiota > Verrucomicrobiia > Opitutales > Opitutaceae > Lacunisphaera. The sequence goes on along the minus strand of JANYFP010000152.1, from coordinate 8,783 downwards.
TCCTGGTCTTTCTTTCCCGTTCTACCCACTCACGTCGTGCATTGTTATGGCGGAGATATTTCGGAGCGATTGCAGCTCGAGCAGCAATTCCGGCAGGCGCAGAAAATGGAGGCGATTGGCCAGCTCTCCGGCGGAGTGGCCCATGATTTCAATAATCTGCTGACCGTGATTCTGGGAAATCTCGGTTTGGTGCTGACCTCGGGGAGAATTGATTCGGAGAATGAGAGTTTCCTGCGCGAGGTCTCCCAAGCGGCCAGCCGCGCGGCGAATCTGACTCGTCAACTGCTGACCTTTAGCCGGCAGCAGGTGATGCAATCGCAGGATCTCGATTTGAATGAGGTCGTGGAAAATATTTCGAAGATGGTGCGGCGGATCCTGGGAGAGAGCGTGGAAATTCGAATGGGTTATGTCGCGCAAACCTTGCCGATTTACGCGGATCCGGGAATGCTTGAGCAGGCGATTCTCAATCTTTGCATCAATGCCCGCGATGCGATGCCCCGCGGTGGACAATTGAGTTTGGACACGATGGCGGTCGAGTTTAATGGGGCGATGGGGTTGCAAGGGGGCGAAATCCGGATGGGCTGGTATGCGCGGTTGTCTGTGACGGATACGGGTTCAGGCATTGCGCCCGAAAACCTGCGACGGGTGTTTGAACCTTTTTTCACCACCAAGGAAGTGGGGAAGGGCACTGGTCTGGGTCTCGCGTCGGTTTACGGTATCGTGGAGCAACACCGGGGCTGGGTGACGGTGGAAAGCAAGGTTGGGCATGGTTCGACTTTTCGGGTCTATCTGCCGATGGTCGTGGTCGTCGCTCCGCCGAGTCCGCCGTCGCCACCGGCATTGGATGTTCGGGGCGGGAGTGAAACGATTTTATTGGTGGAAGATGATCAGGCCGTCCAGTTGGTGGCCCACGCGACGCTGACTCGCCTCGGTTACCGAGTCCTGTCCGCCAGCACCGGACAGGAAGCCATTCGCGTCTGGAATGAAAACAAAGCTGCGATTCACCTGGTTTTGACTGATATGGTCATGCCCGAAGGAATGAGCGGCAAAGATCTCGGCCGACATTTCAAAAAGGAACGACCCGGGCTGAAAATCATCTATATGAGCGGTTACAATGCCGACATTGCGGGGACCAATTTTCCGCAAGCCGGGACCGGTTTTTTTCTGGGCAAGCCATTTGAGATTCGCACGCTGGCCGAGTCGGTGCGGCATTGTCTAGACGCGGCTGACGGCAGTTGAGCGCGAGTGCGCCGGGCACTTTGGGTCTTGGCCGCTTTATTATTGCGAGTATTTCGGTCGGGTCGCATCTAAACGACGTGAAGATTCATGTCCTCCCATCCGGTCCGATTCAGACGAACGGCTACCTGCTCACCGATGCCAAGCTCGGTGAGGCGGTGCTGGTCGATGCGCCCGGAGATATTATGGCCAAGATCAAGCCGTTGCTCGCCAAAGAAGGCTGCGCGCTCAAGGAACTTTGGCTGACGCACGGTCATTGGGATCACATGCAGGATGCCGCGGCGGTGAAGCGCGAGACGGGAGCGCAGGTGCGGGCTCATGTTGCCGATCAGGAAATGATCGAGACGCCCGAAAAGATGGAAGAATTCATGGGCGCGCGACTCGGGTTAACAGGCGTTAAAGTGGATGCCTGGGTTGCGCAAGGCGACCGGCTCACGGCCTTGGGGCGAGTTTTTGAGGTGCGCCATGTGCCCGGGCATTGCGCTGGCAATGTGCTGTTTTATTCGGCTGTAGCGCCTGGTTCGGGCGGGCCGGCGGTCGGAGTCGCCCTGGTGGGCGATGCGCTTTTTAAAGCCGGGGTGGGCCGCTGGGATTTTCCCGGGGGCAGTTTCGACGTGCTCGCCAATTCGATTCGCCAACAAATCTATACCCTGCCGGACGACACCGTGGTATTTTCCGGTCACGGTCCACGCACGACGGTGGGCGACGAGAAGCGCACCAATCCTTACGTTCCGTTGGAAGCAGAGGAACCATCTAAATGACTACCCGCGACAGCCATATTTTTTTCATGCGGCGGGCCATTGATCTCGCCCGACGCGCGTGGGGAGACACGCACCCGAATCCGATGGTCGGCGCGCTCATCGTGGAGGACGATGAGGTCGTCGCAGAAGGCTGGCACGAAAAAGCGGGGGAAGCCCACGCGGAAATTAGCGCGCTACGGGCGCTCGGGCGCAAGCCACGCGCTGGTGCCACCCTTTACGTGACGTTGGAGCCTTGCTGCACTCACGGACGGACTCCGCCGTGCACCTCGGCGATTATTGAGGCCGGGATTGCGCACGTGGTGATCGGAGCCACCGATCCGAATCCGGCGCATGCGGGCAAAGGCTACGAGCTGCTGCGCGCCGCGGGTGTCGAAGTGGTCAACGGTGTTTTGGCGGAGGAATGCGCTGACCTGAATTTGATTTTCAATCATTGGATCACGGCCGGTCGCACCCTATTTGCGGCCAAATCCGGGGTCACACTGGACGGAAAAGTTGCGACCCGAACCGGTGATTCGAAATGGATTACGGGGCCGCAAGCCCGTGCGGACGGTCATCGTTGGCGCCGGCTTTTTCCTGCGATCGCGGTGGGCGCTGGTACCGTTCGCGCGGACAATCCGCGATTAACGGCGCGGGTGGGTGAGACTGAGTATTGCCCCTGGCGTTTCGTTTTCGACGGGCTGCTCCGGACGGTGAACGAGAAATCGTTGCCGTCGGTTTATACGGATGAATTTCATGAGCGCACGATTGTGGTCACGACTCAACATGGGGGACTCGGTTACGTGCGGAAATTAAATTCGATCGGCGTGAAGACGTGGGTGCTGCCGTCGAGCACCCCCAAAGTTAACTTCGGGGATTTTCGTGCCCGCTGCACGACGGAAGGAATCACCGGCGTGTTTTTTGAAGGCGGCGCGCAATTGCTCAGCGAACTGATGCAGGGGCGCGAATTGGATTACTTATTGGTGTATCACGCTCCGGTGTTGTTTGCCGACGAGAAGAGCAAAGGGATCCTGAGCGGCCTGCGCACCGAGACGCTGGCGAACGCCATTCGATTGGAGCGGGTGAAGCATGAAGTGCATGGCGATGACACGCTGATGCGCGGTTATGTGCGGTATCCGGAAAAAATGTTTGTGGATGAGGCGCTGTTTAATCGGAAGGGCTACAGTGAATAACGCGAAGCGAATTCATCTGGCCACTGGCAACGCGCACAAGGTGCAGGAATTTCAGCGCTTAGCTGAAGCGGCTTCGCTGGGCGTGGAATTTGTGCGCGCCGCGAGCATGCCCGCCGTGGTCGAAGACACCGGTACTTTTATTGGCAACGCCCGGAAGAAGGCTGCGGCGCTTAAAGCGATTCTCCCGCCGGAAGCGTGGGTGCTGGCGGACGACAGCGGGCTTTGTGTTGATGCACTCGGTGGCCAGCCTGGGGTCGAGTCGGCGTATTTTGCGGGGCCGCAGGGCGACGGAGTGGCGAACTTACGGAAACTCACGGAAGTGATGCGCGAGGTGCCGGCGGGAAAACGTGGAGCGTATTTTGTCTGTGTGTTGGTTTTGTTGGGCGGTGGCGACGGGGTGGAGCAGGTGTTCGAAGGCCGTTGCACGGGAGGATTGCGGCATGAGCCCGCGGGCGGATCTGGGTTTGGTTACGATCCCCTTTTTGTACCGGACGGGCACACGAAAACCTACGCGGAATTAGGCGACGCGGTGAAGAATGGCATCAGCCACCGGTCGCGGGCGTTCGCGCCGTTGGCTGGGTTTCTCCGCGTGGAAGCCTGAGCGGTTGAAGTAGCGGGCTTAATTAGCTGACCACTTCGATTTGCTCGGCGGCGCGTTTTTGGGCGGCGGCCATAAAAAATTTCTGGGCGGAAAACGAATCCTCTCCCTCCTTGCGAACGGGCGGGAGGTACGTCGCGTTCGGTTGGAGTTCACGGGCGTCTTCGTTGTCCCGCAACTCGACGGGGAGAATATCACTGATGATGCGATCGCGCAGATCGGGGGCGTAGACGGGGAAGAGTGCTTCGACGCGACGGAAAAAATTGCGCGTCATCCAGTCGGAGCTGCCGCAATACAGGAGCGGGGCCGTATCATTTTGAAAATAGAAAATGCGGGCGTGTTCGAGGTAGCGTCCGACAATATTGCGGATGCGGATGTTGTCGCTCAGGCCTTTTACGCCGGGGAGGAGACAGCACGTGGCGCGGACGACGAGGTCGATTTGGACGCCGGCTTGGGAGGCGGCGTAGAGATTATCGATCGTCACTTTGTCCACGAGTTTGTTCATCTTTGCGATGATACGTGCAGGTTTGCCTGCGGTGGCGTTGGCTGCTTCGGTGGCGATGAGTTCCTGGATGCGCGAATGCAGATTAAACGGTGCGACGAGCAAGTGTTTGAAATCGGGTGAACGCGCGAAACCGGTAAGTGAGTTAAAAAGCAGCGCAACGTCGGCGGTGATCTCCGGATTGCACGTGAGCAAACTTAGATCGGTGTACAGGCGGGCGGTTTTGGGATTGTAGTTGCCGGTGCCGAGATGCGCGTAACGGCGCAGACCGTCAGCTTCCTGCCGGACGATCATGCTGCATTTGCAGTGGGTTTTGTGGCCGACCAAACCGAACACCACATGCACGCCAGCTTCGGCAAGTTCCTTGGCCCACTTGATATTGTTGGCCTCATCAAAGCGGGCTTTCAATTCGATGAGTGCAGTGACCTGTTTGCCGTTGCGGGAGGCCTCGATGAGCGCGCCGATGATCGGGGAATCGCCGCTCGTGCGATAGAGGGTTTGCTTGATTGCAAGAACCCCGGGATCGCGGGCGGCCTGTTGGACGAAGTCCACCACCGGGGTGAATGATTCGTAGGGATGGTGCAGGAGAATATCGCGCTCCTGCATCGCGGCGAAAATGCTCGTGGCTACGCGGACGTTCGGCAATTCGACCGGAGTAAAGGCCGGGTATTTGAGGTCGGGGCGGTCGACCAAATCCGACAGGCTCATCATGCGCACCAGGTTCAACGGGCCATCCAGTTTGAAAACAAATTCCGGCGAAAGCTGCAACTGTTCGCACAGCAGGGCGAACATGGGCTCGGGAATATCGGATTCGATTTCCAGGCGCACGGCGGCTCCACGGCGGAGATTGCGCAGTTCCTCTTCAATTCGTTTAAGCAGATTTTCCGCCTCCTCGTCATCGATGTAGAGGTCGCTGTTGCGGGTGACGCGAAACGCACACGCCTGGTTGATGCGATAGCCGGGAAACAATGATCCGGCGCAAAATTTAATGATATCGCTGAGGAAAATAAAAATTTGTCCGCCGGATTTTTCCGGATTCACCTGGACCAGCCGCGGCAAGATGCGCGGGACGGGCAGAATGGCGGTGAACATTTCCGCTCCCGGCGTATCCGGGTTCTCGAGGGAGACGATGACGTTGAGCGTTTTGTTCGCGATCTGGGGAAAGGGATGCGATTGATCGATCGCGAGCGGAGTAAGGACCGGTTGAACGCGTTTGGTGAAGTAATCCTGCACCCAGGTGCGCTCGGCGGCGGTGAGCTGGGCGGCGGTCTTGAACGTGATTTTTTCCTTGGTCAGGGCCGGGACCAGGAGCTCGTGCCAGCAGCGGTATTGTTCTTTGACCAGTTGCTTGATTTCCGCAAAGGCGCACTTTAATTGTTCGCTCGGCGAGAGGCCGTCCATGCTTGATTCGCCGCCGTGGGAATCTTTTTGCTGCTGCAAACCGGCGATGCGAATCTCAAAAAATTCGTCGAGATTCGAGCTGACGATGGCGAGGAATTTGGTGCGTTCGAGGAGTGGGTTCGCTTCGTTTTGCGCTTGTTCCAGCACGCGGCGGTTAAAGGCCAGCCAACTGAGTTCGCGGTTGGCGTAAACGATTTTCCCTCCGCCGGCGGCCGTCTGCGCGATGGATTTTCCGGTCTTGGCGGTGATCTTGGTGGAACGCTTTACGCGCTGGGGTGCGGCTGTCATGGAGAGGAAAAAGAGGAGAGTGGGATCGAAGTAAGACGTTAACGAGGCGGAATTGGCTGATGGTTTAGATCACCAACCGAGTGAGAGAGTAGCGGTATTTTTTAAGGAATGCCATTTCGTCCCCGATGATCGGGATTGGTGGGTGGCGACCGCATTGAAGCGGGGAGACTCGCGCGTGCAAGCCACCCCGCACTTTGGGCACGGGGCCGGCGCTAGATTTAACACGGCTGTCACATTGGCCGGGGCTGGGTTGAGTTTTCCGAGCGTTTAATTCTCCGATTCCGAGAGGGGGGAAGTGGTTTGGGTCAGTGAATTCGCTCTGGGCGTGTGATTTATTGCGATCCCCGGCTCGACATCGAGGTGGGCTGCGGCACGTTTGCAGCCGCATGGCGAAAGCAAAGCTGCGGTTGTCGAAAAAAGTCTACCAGTCCCGCGCAAGCGGACTGCGGGAGCAGCTTGTGCAGTTGCAAGTGGAGCTGAAGAAAGTACCGTTCAAAGTGCTGCTCATTATCGCCGGGCCCGAGGGTGCCGGTCGCGGTAATCTGCTCAATACGCTGGCCGAATGGCTTGACCCGCGTGGCGTTGAAACCTTCTCGTACCACCCGCCAACGGAAAACGAGCAGGCGCATCCGCAGCAGTGGCGGTTTTGGCGCAGTCTGCCTGGCATCGGGCGAATCGGACTGTACGCCGGTTCCTGGTACACCGAGACGCTGCGCGACGAAGCGCGGAGCAAGAGCGCGCTGGGTCACGTGGCGCACGAAGCGGAGCGCATCCGGGATTTCGAAAAATTGCTCGTCGACGGAGGCACCCTCATTGTCAAAGTCTGGCTCCATATTTCAAAAGAGGCGCAAGGTCGCCGCTTACATACGCTGCAAGACGATCCCTCCACGGCCTGGCGGGTGACCGACGAGGACTGGCATCATCACCGGATTTACGACCGGCTCGCAAAAACCGCTGGCATGATTCGGGCCAGCACCGATCGCCCCGGTGCGCGGTGGACGATTGTCGATGCGGAAGACGAGCGAGCCCGCGATCTCAAAGTGGGGCAACTGCTGCTGACGCAGTTCCGGCAACAGCAAAAAAAGATCGTGCGCTTAACACGCCGGAGCACCCCACGCCAAGTGACGTCACTGCGGCCAATTGGCCTGCGTCGGTTGCAGGCATTGCCACTCAATCAGGATTTGTCCGAGAAGGATTATGATGCGCTGCGCGAGAAATGGCTTGGCCGGCTTAACCGGGCGGTGCGGGCGGCGTTCGTCGCGAAGCGTTCCATCGTGTTTGCTTTTGAAGGATGGGACGCGGCGGGCAAAGGCGGTGCGATTCGACGACTCACCAGTGCGATTGATCCGCGGGATTATCGCGTGATCTCAGTGGCAAAACCCACCGACGAGGAAAAGCATGCGCATTATCTTTGGCGTTTCTGGCGTGATGTCCCGCGGAACGGGCGCATGGTGGTCTTTGATCGCTCATGGTACGGTCGCGTGCTGGTGGAGCGGCTGGAAAATTTTTGTCGCGAAGACGAATGGAAGCGCGCCTTCGGAGAAATTAATGACTTCGAGCGCGCGCTGAGTGAACATGGTACGATTGTCGTGAAGTACTGGCTGCATGTGTCGCACGCCGAGCAATTACGTCGTTTCCGCGAGCGCGAGGGCACGCCGCACAAGCGCCATAAAATGAATGATGAAGACTGGCGCAACCGGAAGAAGCGGGCGTCTTACGAGATTGCGGTGGGCGATATGCTGGCGCTTACCGACAAGGAAAATGCGCCGTGGCACCTTGTGCCGGCTGATAACAAACGTTTCGCACGTCTTGAAGTGCTGCGTGGCGCCAGTCGCCAGATTGAAGCGGCGCTGGGATTGTGAGCGTGGCGCGCTCGGAGCAATGTGCGGGGCAGGTTCGTTGGTTGCTGAGGTAGGAGCTGGCTGGCAAGCGATGCGAGGTGTTCGTGGCCAACGTAGGTCTATTTCGGTAGGTAGGCAGCGTGCTCTGCACGCGAAGAGAAACCGGTGCAGGCCAAGGTAAATCGGAGCGCGTGCAAGCACGCTGCCTACGACGGAGAAGGGCAGACGGCGCTACATCGCGTGTAAGCAAGCTCCTCCATTTCCGATCAGAGCCGTTGTATCGAAGCGCGAAACGATCGTCGGGAGTTTGAAGGACGCATAAAAAAGCCGCGCCAAAATTGGCGCGGCTTTGAAAGTCAGCGAAATGAAATCAGGCTTCCACTTGGGTCAGATCGGGCTCGAAGCTCACCGCGAGGCGGTAAACTTGGCCGGGCCGCATGGTCAATGGGTGATCACGATGGAACATCTGGACGTAATGCAGTTTGCCGAAATTCGTGCGATACGTCGGATCAGCCGTGACGACTTCGGTCTCGGCCCAGTTGGCTTGGAAATCATCTTTCAATACCGAGCAGCGGTGACCGAGTGGCCCGAGCGCGGGTGAGCTGCCGAGACGGTATTTCGAATGCGGTGCGCCGATGACCAAGGCCATGCGGAACTTGTCGAGTTGGATCTGATTTTTGACCGTGTAGGCAAACTCGGCGGAAATCTTGCTACCGGTGAAGGTCCACTGGACTTTCACGCTGCCGATGCCGCGGACGAGTTCTTCCTTCGTGTTGATGAGCTCAGGTTGCTCATAGCGGAAATAAAATGAATTCTTCAGTCCGAGACCGGTGACGCATTTCTGACCGTAGAACGCGGGCAAGGTGACATTCTCGCCGAAGGTGAGCTCGGGCACCATGACGGGAAGATACATGTTATTTGGCCAATCGAGCACACCGGGGCAGTGTGGGAACGGAAGATTGTCGGCCGTGCAATCGGTGCCGGAGC
>JANYFP010000277.1 GCA_025362555.1 Verrucomicrobiota bacterium | reverse complement strand
CGGGGCATCGGCAGGCTTTGGCGGCATCGGCGACGAGCGTGCGGCGCAGGGAATTTTTTGAGAGGTGCCAGGGACTCGCGGAGAGATTGAGGACGAGATCAACCTTTTGATCGTGGAGCCATTTGACCGGATCAAGGGTGTAGAAACGGCGGGTCGACACGAGCGGATGCGTCCAGATGTCCTCGCAAATCGTGATACCGATGCGATGGCCGTTTAACTCAATAATAGTCGGGGAGGTCGCGGCTTCGAAATAGCGGTCTTCGTCGAAGACGTCGTAAGTCGGGAGCAGGCATTTTCGCGCGGACGAAATAATTTTCCCCTGATGACAGAAGGCGGCGGAGTTAAACGCGGAACGACCTTTGCCGGTGGGGTTGGCTTCGGTGTAGCCGAGGAGGGCGGGCACGTTGCCGATCTGGGCGGCGATTGCGGTGGTGGCTTTGGCGACATCACCGATGAAATGATTTTTAAACAGCAGGTCGCGGGGCGGATAGCCGCAGACCACCAGCTCAGGAAAGAGAACCAGTTCGGCGCCTTGGGCGACGAGGGTCTGGTAGGCGTCGAGGATCCGCCCGCTGTTGCCGGCAAGGTCGCCAACGATGGTGTTTATTTGAGCCAGTCCGATGCGCATAGTGCTATCGGGCAAGTTGAAGGCATTGCGGTTTACTGCAACTACAAGCGCTCGTCCGGCACGGGCTTTCGTGGCTTAATTCTGCTAGCCGTGGAGCCGGATTGCGGCCTACATGTCGCCACCATGGCTCCCGCGCTCGTTTCCCGACTAATTTTGGCTTCGGCTTCCCCGCGCCGTAAAGAGCTGCTCGCGCAACTTGGGGTCGATTTTGACGTTATTCGGGCGGAAGTGATCGAGTACGAGGCGGCGGATGCCGATCCGCGCGAAATGGTCCGGCATAACGCCGCGCTTAAGGCTGATTGGGTTGCCGCGCGGCATCCGCAAGCGACCGTCATCGGAGCGGACACGACGGTTTTTGTTGATCAAACGGTGCTTAATAAGCCGAAGGACGGGGCCGAAGCGCGAGCCATGTTGCGTTTGCTGAGCGGGCGCAGCCACACCGTGTTTACCGGGTTGGCCATTCGCCGGGCGTGCGACGGACTGAGCGTGGATCGCGGCGTGGCCAGCGAAGTGACGTTTAAGCGGATCGACGATGCCGTGATCGAACTTTATTTGAGTCGGGTCCACACTCTGGATAAAGCCGGTGGCTACGCGATTCAGGAGGAGAACGAGCTGATTGTGGCGGGGTTTACGGGGTCGCTCACAAATATTGTGGGATTACCGCTCGATGAAATGAAACAAATTTTGACTCAGGCGGGTCTGACGCGTTGATTTCAATCCAGTGGTAATGCAACAAACCGAACTTAAAGAACGCCCGCCCGAAATATCGGGCGATGATGATTACACGCGCCGCTCCATCGGCATCGGGATTGCATGTACCGTGCTCTTCCATCTGCTGCTGCTTTGGCTGTCGCCTAATTTTGGATTCAATCGATTTTCCGGCGTCCACAGCGGCATTGCCGTGGTAAAGCCCAACCAGGGGAAGTCATTTGACTTCCAACTCCAGCCGCCGGAGGAACCGCCCGCGCCCGATCCATTCAAGTTTGTCGAAACGAACCCGGACGCACCCGAAAATACGCCCGACAAAACCGCGAATATCAGCAATCGCAACCAGCAGTCCGCCCAAAAAGAGGCGGCGAAGGAAAAAGACCCGGAGAATCGCCCGAGCATCCGCGGCCAGGAGACGATTAAGAGTGATTCCATCGTGACGGGCGACCTATCCAAACCTCAGCAAGGCGCCGCCGCCCAACCCGAGGTCACGAAGACGGACAGCGATAAACAGCAGGAGCAAATGAAGGCCCGGGCGGAGCAGACTCCATTGTCCGGTTTTGAGAAGTCCGAAGGGAAATCCGAGGACGGGATTGCGACAAATATTTCAAAAGCCACGACGCCTTCGACGCATGCTGACGAATTGGTCGAAGGGGCCCACGATGCGAAAGATCCGACCGGTGGACTGGTGGCCATTGAGCAAACCAGCAAGGCCCAGCCCAAGGCGCGCCCGAGATTGACGGCGGCTCGATCGACGATTCTGACCAATCGCGCGACCGGCACGACGAATGTGGGCATTCTCGGCATTGATGCGCGCTGGAGCGAGTACGGTGAATATATGCAGGAGCTGCTCGAGATTGTGCAGACGCAGTGGTACAAAATCCTTCAGGAAAGTCGCGTTTCGCCCCCGCGCGGTTCCCATGTGGTGATTACATTCAAAATTAACTATAAAGGTGAAACCGACATCGTGAAGGTGGAGGATTCGGACGCAGGAAAGCAGGGCGTCTTCTCGTGCCAAAACGCGATCACTGATCGGCAGCCCTATCGGAAATGGACGGAGCAGATGATTTCGGTGCTTGGAGAAGAGCAGCAAATCACTCTGAGTTTCTATTATCAATGAGTTCACCTGCTGACAAGTTTTGGGAGACGTTGCCTTTGCACGATGGCGTGACGCTGCTCACCCGCGATACCAATGGCCTGACCGCCTTCGACAAACCGGCGGGCGTGCTTTCGCATCCCAACGGCACGGAGGATGAGGCGCGGTCGCTGCTGACCTGTCCTTACGACAAGGTCACCCAGTGTTTTACCTGGAAAGCAGCCGATGGTTCCGAGCGTAAACTCTGGTTGCTCAACCGTCTCGACTCGGCCACTTCCGGAGTGATTCTCACGGCGGGCAGTGAGAAAATGGCCGCAGCGATCCGCTCGCATTTCGCGAATAAACAGGTGAAGAAAGTTTACAACGCGATCGTGTTTGGAAAGCCGCAACTCAAGTCGGACATTTGGCGTGACTTGCTGGCGACGCAAAAAGCTCACGGTCAGGTCCGCACCAAGGCGGTTGGCAACGTACCGTCGGAGACTCACTTTCAGTTAATCAAACACACGCAGAAGAATTTTTCGACCTCGCTCGTGCGGTTAGAGCCACGAACCGGCCGGAGTCACCAGCTGCGCGTGCAGTGCGCCAAGCGACACCTGCCGATTGTGGGCGATCAAACTTACGGCGACTTTGGTAAGAACCGGACGTTCGCGAAGGCGATCAAGAGCAAGCGGCTCTTTCTGCACTCGTTGGAAACGAGTTTCACCTACACGTTCTCGGGACAATCCTGTAAGTTTAAAGCCAGCGCCCCGTTGCCACCGGATTTTCTCGAGGCCTATTGAGGCGGTCGAGAGCGTGTTTCCACGATCGAATGACGTACTTGCAAGCAAGTTCCTTGCATCGATCAACGATGGATCGAGGGAGGATGAGGGCCGTTGATGTCGGTTTCGGTTCTATGGTGATCGGGAATTCGCGAGCGAAGTTTTCCTGATCAGAGGTGGAACCCGGCCTCCGGACAGGTTTCTTTCGTACCTGCAAAACTCACCCGCGCATGCTGCGCGGAGACCAGCGCTCACATTGGCGGGGTTGTTCGGTTGAGCTTTAATTTATTCGCCGCATTCAGGTCGGGCTTGGGCCGATCCATAAAAGGGGGCAGGCTGACAGCAAGCGGGACTTGCCCCATCGGGTGATGCCCTTTCCGGCCGAAATGGTGGGTCATCATTCCATCAATCACGTGAGTCAGCAAAAGCATGCTGCCAACGGTAATCCAGTATTCCAAGCTGAGTGGTCCGCTTGCCGGATCGGAGACGCCAAAAAGCGGCGCGAACACGAGGAAATACCAGAGCACTGCCGTGCCAAACATTTCAAACAGCGCGATGCTCCGATGCCCGAGATACCAGCCGCCTAAACCCGGGAAAAGCAAGGAAAGCAGTCCGGCCTTGCGCGCGGATTTGAAGCGTCCGCCGCAGGAAACGCACGAGGCCGGATGCTCCGGCACGAAAACATAACAATGAGGACAGAGGTGTTCGATCCCGCGCCGGTGTTCGAAGGGCGCATTTGTCAGTTGTACGATGTCGGCGAGAAAATCCACGACGAATTTTCGATCAGCACTCGGGACACTTTGGAAGTTGAAGGTTTTGCGATTGAGCAGCCGGATGGAACACAGCCCATTCCACGTGGATTTTACGCTGGTGATGCTGGCGTAAGGCAATTGAGAGACCACTTCCAGCGGGCGCTGACGGAGATCGATATGGAGGAGGAGAATGCGCCGTGAGGTGAAGACCAGCGCGCGCATATTCACCAGGTGGGCGACCCAACCGACGAAGAAACGTTCCCCCATCGTGATCGTCGTGCCCGTCGTGATGAAGTAGACTTTTTCCCCACCATCTAAAATTTGGCGCAACTTGAGATCGAGCGCTTTGAGCAATTTGAATCGTTTCTTCGCTCGCTGTCTCGCCATGAAATTCTCGGCCTTGAAAAGCGTGCCGTATTCATACGGCGAAGCTGACACGGACGGACCGAGTAATTCTTCGTATTTCTTGGCTGAGTCTACCGTCGTCATGGGCGCGCTTTACTTGAGGATTATGGCTGGGCCGATTTGAGATTTATGATTTTATTAAGCGTCGCGGGGAGATATTCGCGAGTGAAATGGCGTGAAATTATCGATGTTAGCATCGCCTTTACGGATAGAAACCGGGTCTTGGCCGATCGGCTAGGCAGCACTCGTGCGAAGGTGTCAGCTTTGGCGAAGTCGGGAGGCCGCGTTTCACCCGACTCAACTGAATCGTTCGGCATCGGTAGTCCGCCGATTTAATCATCTGATGGCGTCGCGGCAGTCGGTGGGTCCGCCGGCTCCGATCTATGCCGTGGCTGCGAAATAATTCGTGGTGTACCGACCGGACGGAATCTTGCCAAGGAGGGTGGACAGGGTCGGCGTGGCAACGGCCGACCTCTCGGGAAAACTCTACTTGGCGGGATGGAGTGGATAATTTTTGTCCTGAGCTTGTCGGCACCGTCGAACTGCCCACACTGTTTCGGATGAACTCACGCATTTTCGGAAAGACGGGTCGATTGGTCGGCGAAGTCGGCCTCGGCACTTGGCA
>JANYFP010000262.1 GCA_025362555.1 Verrucomicrobiota bacterium | reverse complement strand
CCGCGTCCGCTGCTGCGCCGCACTATCCCGATACGCAAAACGGGGAGATCAGCGGGGTGCTCATGGTCGGTGATGATCGGCCGATTGGGGTCGTGGTGGCGCTCGAAACTCCGCAAGGCACCTCTGTGGCCCGGGTGAAATCAGACAGTAACGGGCACTTTCGTTTTCCAAGTATTGTCCCGGGGAATTATCGCGTGCGCGTTTTGGATCGGAGCGATTTTCCGGCGAATGGATTGGCTGTAACCATGGAGCACGAATCCCTCACCGGTCTCGAATTACGCAGCGTGACTGGCGAATCGCCGGTGCCGGTCAGCGCTCCGGTAATGTCCTTCGATCGTCCGCCTCCCTGGTACAAGCGACGTTTGACCGGCCTGGTTGCTTTGTTGCTCTTGCTGGGAATCGGCGGGTGTGTCTGGCGTACGACGCACGCGACGAATACTCTGGCCGCTCACCAAAATCAATCAGCCGAATGGCAATCGGCGAAAGATCAGTTGGCCGCGGCGGATGCGAAAGCTACTGCGGCGGATGATCGCAAAGTGGGCACTGACGGTGCCTGGTCTTCGCTCACCCAAGCGCGGCCAATTCCAAAATTAACCGCGCTGCACCCGCCCCATCCGGCGATAAATAAAACGACACAGGGAGAGCACCCGGTTCATGACGCCGACGATTCTGCTCTCGCCGGTTCCCCGGGGACGGGAGCAAAGGCAATCGTACCTGAGGCCCTTGGAAAATCGAAAGAGAAAACTACCGTTGCGCCACGCCCGAAAGCCAACGAGCGGGGCAGTGCGCCGTCGGACAAATCCGCCCAGGAAAAATCTCCCGCGAAAGAGGAGACCGTTGCGCCGGACGACGGTAGTGAAGTGAAGCCGAGGGAAGATCGGCTGGCGAAATTTTTACCCGTTGTTGCGTCGGCAAAACGACCAGCGACCGGCGCAGTGATGAAAGCCCCGCTTGATGAATCCGCAGCTGAGTCCGTGCCGGCAGCGGGTGGCGAGGGTGTTGCTAAAACTGCGGCTGCGGCAATGCCGGCAAACGCGCAAAGGCCCGATAAATCCGCGAAAACAAAAAGCCCGGCGGGGCAGGGTGCGGGAGCAGGAGCGACCGGCGCGAAGCCCGGGGCGGACGAGGGATCGCAGGATGTAGCGCCTGATTCTGCTCCCAGTGCTGCATCGGGCGGATCAGCGAAATCACCGACGGCAAATAAATCAAAGCCATCCTCCGCTGGTTCCCCCACGAATTCTGTCTCCGCCGCATCGGTAGAGCCGACAAATGCGGCGGAGGCAGAGCATGAATCGAGCGAATCGACGCAGGCTGAATCAGGCTCCGCGAAATCCGTGGCTAAATCTACTCCGCCAAAAAAACCGGGCGGGCACCCCGCATCGCCCGAATCAAAACCCGAAGTGAAATCCGCGCCACAGGATTCGTCGGTTACGCCGTCGCCGACCGCAACGCCTCCACCTGCGAAGAAGGCGGCCAAGTCCTCGCACGCAGGCGCTGCGAAAGTTTCGAGTGCGGTTGAGTCGAGTCCTGACTCTTCCGCCGCATCCGCCGAGAAAGAGAAAAGTCCCGCATCGGAAAATCCGCCGGCGGAAACCGTCGCGAACGTTACGCCTTCGATTAAGCAGAAGACTCCACCCAAGAAAACTGCGGATGCGGCATCCGATGCCGCCGGCGATGATACTGAATCATCGGTCCAATCGGCGTCACCTTCTTTGACTGAAACTTCGGCCTCCGTCTCCGCGCTTCCGGTGAACGAGGACGTCCCCTTGGTGCAATTGGGACAAATCCGGGCTTCGGCGTGGAAGCTGCGATTATTACAAGATCAGATTTTGCCCACGCGTCCTCTAACCGCCGCCGAAGAGGACGCGGTGGAAGCGATGCGGGAAAAATTACTGCAGTCGCGACGCACGCAGATACCATCGGCTTTTCAGCAACCGCGCGTGGAGAGCGGATTTATTCTGGAGTTGCCGCCCGAGATCGCAGCCGGGAATTATCCGTTGCACTGGGGCGATCATGCGGACACGGATAATTTCCGGGCGACAGTGCAGGGCACCCGCGTTGAACTTGCGTGGTCGGGCAACGCCGCGCCGCGCGGACGTAATTTCATTTTGAGTACTGCGGCGGGCCGGGTGGTCGCGCAGGTTGGTTTTGATTCTTCCGGAGCACTCGTTTTGAAAGCCTCACCTGCATCGAAAGCCTCGTATTGGGTGGGAGTCGAGACGGCAGCGCGCGACGACGACGCGGCTGTCACCGCATCGATAAAACCGCAGTTCGGTTGGCGCTTGTTGTCGGGTGGGTTGATGCCGGCGTCGTGGTTGCGGGATGATCGCTGGCACGAAGGCCGTGGCCAGCGCTTGGAAATTCCACTCGATGCAACTTCGGTGCGCGTGCGGAACTATGGAATCGCCTTGATGGATCAACCCACGGGCTGGGCGCTGGGGTGCGACGTAGCGCTTCAGTGAACGTGGGCTCGTGGGTTCCACTTGCGCTGACTGTTTACTGAATCAGATCCTGGATTAACGGCTCCACTTTCGGCGCGGAGGGAGCGAACAGAATGGCTTCGCGCATCAGAGCCTCGGCGCGGATTCCCCTGGTCTCGTCGTTAACGTGCAAGGTGCACAGGCGGGTTCCGGCGGTGACTGGTTCGCCGATCTTGATGAGGTTGGCGATACCCACCGCATGGTCGACGTGGTCGGTTACGGCGGCGCGGCCGCCGCCGAGTGCCATGATGGCGTGACCACATTTGAGGGCATCGACTTCACTCACGAAACCGTGGGCGTCAGTGCGTGCGACGACCTCGATTAGTTTTTTTGCCGTGGGGAGAATGGCGTAGTCGTCGATCACGCGCGGATCACCGCCTTGGGCGACGCACATCTGGCGGAATTTTTCCAGAGCCGCACCACTTGCGATCGCGGCGGTCATTTTCTGGCGCGCTTCAATTTCATTTTTTGCCATCCCGCCAAGAATGAGCATGTGCCCGGTGAGGGCATAAGTGACCTCCATCAAATCGGCCGGCCCGCGGTCTTTCAGGCATTCGATCGACTCGATCACTTCGGTGGTGTGGCCGGCGGCGCGTCCGAGGGGCTGATTCATCGCGGTGAGCAGCGCGCGCACGGGTTTGCCGGAGACTCGCCCGATGGCGACCATGGCGCGCGCGAGCTCGAGGGCGTGCTCCTTGGATTTCATGAATGCGCCACGGCCAAATTTTACGTCGAGTACGAGGGAGTCGATACCCTCGGCGAGTTTCTTGCTCATAATGCTCGCGCAAATCAACGGGATGCATTCGACCGTTCCGGTGACATCGCGCAGCGAATAGAGTTTACGATCTGCCGGGACGATTTGCGGGGTTTGGCCGATCATCGCGGTGCCGACTTTTTCCAAGATGGCGCGGAATTCGGCGACGTTAAGCATCACGCGAAAGCCGGGAATGGCTTCAAGTTTGTCGAGCGTGCCGCCGGTGTGGCCGAGGCCGCGACCACTCATCATCGGGACCTTCAAACCGCAGGCGGCGGCGAGCGGGGCGAGGATGAGCGAGACTTTATCTCCGACCCCGCCGGTCGAGTGTTTGTCCACTTTGGTCCCCGGAATATCGCTGAGGTCGATGACCTCGCCCGAGTGGAGCATGGCATCCGTGAGCCACGCCGTTTCCTGCGCGGTGAGGCCGCGCCAGAAAATGGCCATTAACAAAGCGCTGGCTTGATAGTCGGCGAAGCGGCCATCGGCGACGCCGCGCGCGAAAACTCAATCTCGTCTTTGGTGAGCGTGCCGCCGTCGCGCTTCTTGATGATGATATTCTGTGGAAAGAATGGGGCGCTCATGTCGGCGAAATTGAACGCGAGAGCGGCGCGCGGGTCGAGGGAGTTTTTGCACTCTTGGTTTCACCGATCTTTGCCGAAAGTAGGTCAGCGAGCTTGCTCGCGATTTTCCGGAGCGCGAGCAAGCTCGCTGGCCCACGAGATCAGAAAAGCTCACATGTAGCGTTCTTCTTTCCACGGATCGCCGATTCCGTGGTAGCCGCGGACTTCCCAGAAACCGAGGCGATCCTCGGCGAGGAACGTGATGCTTTTCACAAACTTCGATCCCTTCCACGCGTAAAGTTTCGGGATGATGATCCGGGCGGGGCCGCCGTGTTCGAGTGTGACCGGTGCGCCGTCAAATTGCGTGGCGACAAGCACGTCGTCGTCGAGGCAGTTTGCGAGCGGGACATTGGTTGAGTAGCCGTCGTAGCCGGTGAAATAGACAAACTTCGCTTCAGGTTTCGGCTGGACGATTTCGAAGAGCGTGGTGAAAGCCACACCGGTCCAGCGGCAGTCGTATTTGCTCCAAGTGGTCACGCAATGGAAGTCACTCACGTCAGTGACTTGGGGGAGCGCGTTGAATTGCTCCCAGGAAAACACCGCGGATTTTTCGACGAGGCCGTCGACCGACAGGGTCCATTCCGTGAGCGGGATTTCCGGGCGAATACCAAGATCGAGGACAGGGAAATTGCTGGTGAGCTTTTGACCCGGGGGCAGACGATCAGTGGCCGCGACGTCGCGGGGCTTGAAGCCTTGGGCGAGTTGTTTCTCGGCCCATTTTTGTTTGGCGGCGATGTAGCGTTCCTTCGACATGATGCGCAGCGTGAAGATTTGTGCCGGAGAGTCGAAAAAAATCCTGGGATGGTTAGCCGATAAGTGGTCTGGAGGAGGAGCGACTTTTTGGTGAAAATACCGAATGGCTAAGATCGGATTTTTCAGAGCCCGTCAAACGGGGGCGAAGGCGAAAGTGGTAGCGGTGAAATGGACGGATATACCGGGACGCTGAGGGCCGCCGTGACTTGGGCGGTTTTGCGGCGGTAGTAGAGGCTCATGCCGCCTTGAAAGATTATGGTGCCGATCGCGACGCCACCGTAAAGAACGAAGAATATCGTGCGCACCATCGGTAAAATATCGGCTCTCGCCAGTCCGCTTTCCTTGAGTGCCTCTTCCATGTCGGGTGTGAGGTTCCCCATCGCGGATTCGCCGTCAAAACTGCCGAGGCGGCTGGTGCAATAGACCAGAATGACGGCGAGGAGAAACAACTGGGAGCGCACGAGTAATTTCATGCCGTCGGGATTGCGGCGTCTGAGTTTGTTCCGCCCGCGAATTTCCATGGCGCCCGCGATGGCGATCAAGACGCCCACTGCTAGGCCTGAATAGTCACCAAATAAAAGGGTGAGTAAGGTGCCGAACGCCGCGAATGCGATTATGCTCCAGCCGTCGATCAGAGAAATCAGCAGAACCCGTTTCAGGGTTTTCTCCTGTGGAGTGAGTTCGGGGGCGGGACTGATCATGAGCGAAAACTGGCGGGTCGCTCCGTCCCGTGCGAGACTCTTTCGTGGGTGGCGGTTCTCGGCGGTCGCTTATCCGTTGTGCAATAACTCTGGCAGGTCGCGGATCGAATTCACTATTTTACGGGCGTGCGAAAAATCCTGAGTGGCGGTGAACGGATGGCGAATGATGATGCAATCGAGACCCGCTGCGACGGCCGACTTTAGGCCGCGGGAGGAATCCTCGATCGCCACGGCGGCGATTGGATCGGCCCCGAACCGGGCGAGGGCGGCGAGATACGGGGCCGGATGTGGTTTCGCCTCCGGGTAGTCTTCAAGGGTGAGCACAAATTCCATGCGAGCAAGCAGATCGCGCGAACGGTGGATCAACTCAAAATCGGTGCGCCGCGAAGTGGTGACCACCGCCATGCGGAAATCAGAACTTAACTCGTCCAAGGTTTCTTTGACGCCGGGGATCTCGATCGATTCGCGCTGGAGGAATTCCCGATAAAGCTGATTGCGCACCTGCCGTTGGCGATTGATTTGGTCCGGCGTCGCCCCGCGAGCTGCGGCAAGATCCCAATACGTCCGGCCATCGGCCATGCAGGCGAGGTAGCTGGCCTGGTCGAAATCCACGCCCAGGGGGAGCATCGCTTCGTGCAGCGCGGCATAGTACCAGCGCTCGGTATCCACGAGCACTCCGTCGTGATCCCAGAGGATGAAACGTTTCTTGGAAAAACTCATGCAGGTCAGGCCGGCGAGTGATGCGGTCGAAGTGACCGCTGTCAATCGCACGGCGAGGGCGGAGTGTGTGCTGGACCGGGCGACTGGTCATATAATAGATGACCAGTTTCCTCCCCGGCGGCGGAATTGAAGTGATACTAATAATTGTACATGGCCCGCGGTTGAGAAGGTGGATGCTATTGCCTTGGTCGGTTTCAGGACCAATCTCCGTGGTCATGCCTCCTTCCGCTTCGCAGAGTGATTCCGCGATCAAAGCAAGACCCTTGGCTTGGTTCGCGTGGCTAGTGATTCTTGGCGCTCTCGCTTATTTCATTTTTAAGAATGTCCCGCGTTATTTCGTTTTCACGGCTGCTTCCTACGGGAATTATTTTTGGGCGAAAGCGACGTGGCTTTTCCCTCACGTCGTCTGCGGTGTGCTTGCTGCAGTACTCGGGCCGCTGCAGTTTTTGCCGCGGATGCGACGGGATTATCTTCCCTTTCATCGGGTCGCGGGTCGCGTTTATGTCGTGGCGGTTTTGATTGGGGCGATCGCATCCGTGGGCATGGCCGCCAAAGTGGGATCGGATGACGCCGCCTATGCTTTCGGGTTGATCGGTCTCGCGCTGGCGTGGGTGACGACCACGGTGATGGCGTTCGTGGCGATCCGCCGAAAGAATTTGCCGCAGCACAAACAATGGATGGTCCGCAGCTATGTAGTCACTTTCGCTTTCGTTACTTTTCGGCTGGTTGAAAATATGATGAAGGCTGGTCACATTTTTCCCGATCACGAGCGAGGGGCGCTGTTGGCGTGGGGTTGTTGGGCGATCCCGTTGCTTGTTACGGAAGTCGTGCTTCAAGCTGGAGCCGTTTTTAAAACGAGGGTCTGATTTTACTCGCGATGGGTTTAATGCCTTGGAGCTTGTTCCGGGAATGATTATTTCGGCGTGTTGGGCTGAAGAAGCGGCTTCTTGCTCAATACTGGGCAGCAGACAATCGCACTAAATTCTCGGCTTCGGTGGTACCCATATCATTCCAGCTTCCAATGATGATAAACTCGCGGCGGCTCCGCCATGCGCCGGGTTGAATCGCAGGCAGCGGCGGAAACTTTCCTTGGCTTCATCGATGCGGCCGAGCGCGACTAAAACATTGGCGCGATTGTTGAGGGCTTCGGGATAAGCTGGAAATATTGCAATGGCACGGTCGTATTCTTCGAGCGCTCCGGCGGGATCATCGCGCGCGGCTTTGAAGCAGCCGAGGAAATAGTGGGTCTTGGAGCTGCCCGGAGAAGTTTCGGCGAGCTTCGGATAAAAGGCGTCAGCGTTGTGCCAGTCGCGATTGCGGATCAACGTGCGGGCGGAAAAAAGCAGGACGAGCCCGGTCAAAATAATTTCCTTTCGCGGCAGTCGTGCCGTGCTCTGGACCGCGAGCAGGGTTAGCCCAAGGCTCGGCAGAAAGACGAGGCGCTCGCCCATCATGGTGCCGATGGGCATGAGGAGATTGGCGGCGGGCAGAAAGGGGATCACCCAAAAGGCGAGGCCCAATCGGGTTGCCGGCCATTTGAAAAAGGCGACGAGGGTGAGCGCCAGCAACGTGATTCCGGCCCACGCGCGTCCATCGTGGAGACTCATCACCAAAGGGATTTCCTTGTAAGAATAATCCGCTGAGAGCGTGAATGGGAATAACGTGCGGCTGACATAGAGTACCTGGACCCAGAGCGCAGTCATGATTCGCTGGGGTGCGGAGACCAGCGACATGGGGTTGTCGATTGGCGGAATAAAAACCGCGCCTTCGGCCACGGCGGTGCGAGCCCAAAGCGCAAGACCGACGACTGCGGCGGCGATGGTTCCGTGCAGCGCAAGACGTGGGAAATTCAACTTTGGTCGTGGCGCGGGCTCGAGCCAGGGAAAAAGAAATGCGATGCCCGCGATGGCTGCGGCGCTTTCCTTGGAGAAAACCGCGAGCATAAAAAAGAGGAGGGAGCTGAGCCACCGTCCGCGACGATAGAGGAGAAGGGCGCTGAGTCCGAAGACAGCGGCGAGGAGTTCGTTGCTGCCGACAATGGCGGCGGTGACTTCGGTGTGGATCGGGAGCGCGGCGAAAAGCAGGGCGGCGAAAAACGCCAAGCGTGCCGGTACGCGCAAATCCTGGAGCAATCGATAGACGAGCAACACAACGGTCGCGCCCAGGATTAAATTCAGGGCATGAAACGGCCATGGGTTACCCGATCCAAAATTCCAGAAAAAACTCCAGATCGTTTGGGTGACTGGCCGATAAAGAGTCAGGCCGGGCCGATCGGGCCAGTAGCCATGGGTCCAAATTCCCCCCAACCGGGCGAAGGAATGCAGGCGATCATTTTGGACGATGAGCGGCAGGTCGTCGTAGAGAAAAGAGCCGGTTAAAGTGGAGAGGTTGGGCAGGAGAAAAACAAGCACCAGCCAGAGCCACGCGTAGGGCGGTGGGGAAATGATGAGTGCCGGCGCGGGAGGAACGGCGGGAAGCTCGGGTCGTTGGTGGAATCGGGCGCCGGCCCGAAGATCTGGGCGTCGCTTCTTCAACGGTGCTTTGGGGTGCTTGGTTTAAAGGACAAGCCGTGGCCGCTGGGTGCCCGGTGGGAGGGAGCTTGTTCGCGACCCCACCCGCGCTGACTCGCGGGCAAACTCGGTCCCATCGGTTCAAATACACCGCTACGAGTAAGGCACGTTGAGTCGGGTAGATAATCGCCTCGCATTTCCGTTTTTATCAATGGCCGTAATCCAGCCTGCAAGAGTTAACGCGGCAATATCCCCCAGCGGCTTTGATCCTCGCGCAAGCTCCGGGATGATTTTTGTACTGTACGGCCTGATGAATTAAGTCTGACGGCACATGAGAGAACTTGGCGTGTCACCCACTGGAATGGCCTTCAACCTGCTCGGGGTTGTCGACTCACCCACCTCCTCTACGTACCATGAAATCCGTTCCACTCCTATTTCTCACCTTGGTCGCGAGCGTCGTCGCGACGGAAGCTCCCTTGGTGTTGCATCCCGATGAACTGAAGCCGATCGAAGTAACTCCGGGAGTTATTTTACGTGAACTTACGGGGCGAACGGCACCGGAGGTTGCCCGGACGGACAAATGCAGCGTGGCGCTTTTTCATCTCGATCCGGGTAAGGCGAGTGCATGGAGCTACAATAAAATTGGCGAGGCATCTTTTTTTATACTCAAGGGACACGGAGAAGTTTGGACCGGTGGCAAGGCCCAGCCGGTTGGTCCCGGTTCATACATCTTGATTCCTCCCACGGTAGTGCGATCAATCCGGGCTGCGCTGAACGAGGAACTGGAATTTTACGCCATCACGTCCCCGGCGTGGAGTCAGGATGACGACGTCCTGATCACCACCCCGGCGGCGGCTCCAATAAAAACAAGCGAGAAGAGTCCCTGATATCTTTGAGGCACCGGCCTTGACCGGTGTTCCTGAAAAGTGAGTTACTCCACCGGCCGCATCTGAATCGTGTCGATGGTTTTTTCGCTCGCGAGGGCGTTGGTGACGACGACCATCCAGTCGCCGGTCTTCACCCAACCGCGGCGCAGTAGATACGCGAAGGCGTCGCGAATGCATTGCTCCGGGCCGGTGGCGAATTCGATCAGGAACGGCTCGACGCCCCACATCAGTAACATGTGACGGAACACCACCGGGTCATCGGTGAAAGCGTAAATGGGGCACCGCCACGCACGCAACGCCGCGAGTGTTTGAGGTAACAGTCCGCTGCGGGTGAATACGACAATGCCGGCATCGCCGATTTCTTGCGCGAGTGTGACGGCGGAACGCAGCAGGCGGTCCTTGTGGGTCTTGAGGGGAAGCGAGTTGTTGTATCCTTTGGTCGCGCTGCCTTCCATGCGGCCGGCGATTTTTTTCATGACCTGAACGCATTCCAGCGGATAAAGTCCGGTTGTCGTTTCACCGGAGAGCATGATGGCATCGGCGGTGGACCAGACGGCGGTGGCGATGTCGCTTACTTCGGCGCGGGTCGGTACGGGCGAAGAGATCATGGATTCGAGCATGTGCGTGGCGACGATGACCGGCTTGCGCAGCCGGATGCACGCGTCGACGGTTCGTTTTTGGATCAACGGTAGATCTTCCATCGGCACTTCGATACCGAGGTCGCCGCGTGCGACCATCACGGCGTCGGACGCGGAAATGATTTCATCGAGGTTGGCGATGGCCGACTGGTCCTCAATTTTTGCGACGATTCGGGCGGAGCTGGAAGCTTCGGAAAGGACGCGCCGCAAGATATCGATATCGTCGGCCTCGCGTACGAAGGACAACGCGAAGAAATCGATTTTCTCTTCCACGCCGACGGCGATATCCGCGCGGTCTTTGGCGGTGAGCGCGGGTAAGCGTACTTTGACTCCGGGCAAATTAATGTGGCGGCGATTGCCCAATTTCGCGGGCACAATCACGCGGCAACGCACGCGGGTCGCCACGGCGCTCAAGACTTCGAGGCGAATGAGGCCGCTGTCGACCAGCACCATCGTGCCGGCGGGAACATCGCGGCCGAGGCCGGGGTAGTTGACCGGTACAGCGAGAATGCCGTCCTCCGACCCGCCACCTTGAGGGAGAAGATCGATGAGTTGGCCGGCGACGAGTTCGACGGGGGAGGCCAGATCTCCGGTACGAATTTCCGGCCCCTTGACGTCCATTAGAATCGCGATTTGACGGCCGGTACGGAGGCATACTTCGCGCACACGTTTGATCATGGTGCGCGTCCACGTGTGATCGGCGTGGGCCATGTTGAGTCGGCATACATCCACGCCGGCGAGAATGAGTTGTTCCATCATACCCTCTTCCGCAGAAGCGGGGCCGAGGGTGAAAATGATTTTGGTGTGGCGGTAGGCTTGTTTGGGCAGAGTGGCGGGGGTGGAATTCACATCCCTTGACTAGCACATCGGATGCCGAGGCCGTGTTTGATGCCGGGCCGTGGTGGTTTTTCCGTAAGTATGACTCGGTTGAGACTGTTTTTAAGCTCAAGGGTGGCGAGGATCGCTTATTTTTACAGGTAAGGTGTAAAAGACTCGCCGCATGGGGTGGGCGTTCGCTCAGAATAGGTTCAAATCATGTCCCGTCCGCATAAACCCTGGCCATTCCGGATCGAGTATCCGCCTGAGCTGCCCATCAGCTCCCGGGCGGATGAGATCGTTGCGGCGATTCGCGACAATCAGGTGCTGATTCTCGCGGGCGAGACGGGTTCTGGAAAAACCACGCAGATTCCTAAAATGTGCCTGGTCGCGGGTTGCGGCGAGCGCGGGAAGATCGCCTGCACGCAGCCGCGTCGCGTCGCGGCGACGTCGGTGGCCCGACGCGTGGCGGAGGAATTGAATGTGCCGCTCGGCCGCGAGGTGGGCTGCAAGATCCGCTTCGCGGATCAGACGTCGAAGGACACCGTAATCAAATTCATGACGGACGGCATGCTGCTCGCCGAGCTGCAGGCTGATCCGTATTTGGACGAGTACGATACGATCATTGTCGACGAGGCGCACGAGCGTTCGTTGAACATCGATTTTATTCTCGGGCATTTGCGGCGACTGCGGACCCGACGGCCTGAGTTGAAGATTGTGATCACGTCGGCGACGATCGACACCGAGGCGTTTTCCAAGGCCTTCGATAATGCGCCGATCATCGAAGTGTCGGGGCGCGTGTATCCAGTGGAGGTGATTTATTCTCCGTTGGATGAGATGGGCGAGGACGGGGGAGCTGTCTCCGGTCCGGCGTCTGCTCCCCCGGCTTCAGGAAATCGTGCAAGGAAGAGTCGACCTGATGACTTCACTTATCTCGATGCGGCGGTGGAGGCGGTGGAGCGCGTGCTGTTAGAAAGTTCGGAGGGTGATATCCTCGTGTTTCTCCCGACGGAGCGGGACATCCGGGAAATTCGCGATCTGCTCGAAGGTCGGTCGCTCGGCCGGATCGAGGTGGTGCCGCTTTATGGGCGGCTCACCAATGCGGAGCAGCAGCGCGTGTTTGCGTCGAGCCAGCAGCGTAAGATTGTGGTCGCGACCAATATTGCCGAAACCTCTCTGACGATTCCTGGGATTCGGTTTGTGATTGATACGGGGCTGGCGCGGTTCAGTCGCTACACGCCGCAAAGTCGGACGCGGCGCTTGCCGGTGGAGCCGGTGTCGCAGAGCAGCGCTGATCAGCGCAAGGGCCGTTGCGGCCGCGTGAGTGACGGGGTGTGTATCCGGCTTTATTCGGAGCAGGATTATCTCGATCGGCCGCGATTTACGCAGCCGGAAATCCAGCGCAGCAATCTCGCGGATGTTATTTTGCGCATGAAGGCATTCGGCCTGGGTGACATTGAGGAATTTCCTTTTTTGAATGCGCCGCCGGCGAAAGGAATTCGGGCCGGTTACGGGTTGCTGCACGAATTGGGCGCGATCGATGAGGTCGGCGTTTTGACGGATCTCGGGCGCGAACTGGCGCATTTGCCGGTGGACCCGACGGTCGGTCGGATGATTTTGCAAGCGCGCACGGAGAAGGCGATGCGCGAGGTTTTGATTATCGCTTCGGCCTTGAGTATTCAGGATCCGCGGGAGCGACCGTTGGATCAGCAGCAAAAAGCGGACACCGCGCATAAACGGTTTAATCATCCGGATTCCGATTTTCTCGCCCTGCTGGCGATCTGGGAGGACTACCACGACGAGTTTGAGAAGTTGTCCCTCGGCAAGTTGCGGAAATTTTGCACGGCGCATTTCCTGTCGTTCACGCGCATGCGCGAGTGGCGCGACGTGCACAGCCAGCTCGAGGATACGTTGCGGGATCGCACGGGATTCATGCGGACGTCGGTGTACGATGGGATGGCGGAAGCGGCGGCGGCGCGGGAGGCGAATCAATCCCGACAGAAAATCACCGCGGCCGACGGCGTGGATTTGAAGCTCGGTTCGCCGGCGTATCGTTCGATTCACCGCTCCATTTTGGCGGGGCTGCTCGGTAACATCGCAACGCGAACGGACGAAGGGGATTATCACGCGGCCCATGATCGGCGGGTGACGATTTTTCCTGGTTCGTCGTTGTTTGAGCGGACGGAGCGGGCGAAAATTGATCCGCGCAAAAGCGTGCCCGGGGGTCACACTCCACCGAAGGCGAAGGTGGCGAAGTGGCTCATGGCGGCGGAAATCATGGAGACAGCGCGACTTTACGCCCGTACCTGCGCGCGCATCGATTTGCACTGGGTGCTCGATTTGGGGGAGCATCTGATTCGCGTGGCGCACAGCGAGCCGTTTTGGAATCCGGAAGCGGGCCGCGTGCTCGTGAAGGAGCGGCGGCGGTTGTATAATTTGGAATTGGAAACGCGCTCGGCGAGTTTCGGTAAAATTCATCCGGTGCAGGCGACGGAGATTTTTATCCGCGAGGGATTGGTCGGCGACACGATCACGTGGCCGTTTAATTTTCTGACGCACAACCGCCGGGTGCGCGAGCAGACGGAGACGATCCTCACGCGCACGCGCAGTTCCGGTTACATGAATTTGGACGAGGCGGTGTACCAGTTTTATGCGCGGGCGTTTAAACCGAAGCCGGAAAATGTCGGAGCCGTTGTCCCCAATGGCCCGGCGGGTGGGGCCGGCAAGACGGTTGAGGGCAACCGTCCCTACCTTGGAATTAGCAGTGTGCCGGAGCTGATCGATCTGGTGCGGCATCAACAGATGACTGACCCGAAGTATCTTTTCATGGGGGAAGATGATTTGCGGCCGGAGGTGGAAGCGGAGCACGACGCGGAGGCGTTTCCTGAGGCGATGCCGGTGGATAATCGCGTGCTGTCGCTGGCCTATGCGTATCAGCCGGGCAAGGACAGCGATGGCGTGACCGTGCGGGTGACGTTGGCGGAAGCGGAAGCGTTGACGCCGGCGATGCTCGATTGG
>JANYFP010000176.1 GCA_025362555.1 Verrucomicrobiota bacterium | reverse complement strand
TTCATGTAGCGGCAGGCCTCCGTGCGTGCCGGCTTGAGTTGCGAAGATCCAGAACCACAGGCACGGAGGCCTGTGGCTACTCGATCCCTAAGGCCGGATTTCTCGATATCGAATCCCAAACTGCGGGGTGCGGCCACCCCGCCCACATGGGATGGCGTCTCTCGCGCCGCGCCTTCGGTTACAAAACTCGTTGCTTCGCTTCGCGGCCCGGCCAATCACATGTTGCCATGATCGTTGGGGTCCAGCCGCTCGCGGGTTTCGACAAACTCCTGCACTATAAAGTGCCGGAGTCGTTGCTCGCGTCCGTCCGGTCCGGCTCGCTCGTGCGGATTCCCATCGTCAACCGCCTGCACCTCGGGTTGGTCATGGAAATCAACGCCACGCCGGATTGCGCACCGGGAAAACTGAAGCTGATCAGCGGCGTGTTGCATGAATTTCCCGCGTTGACGGCCGACCTCCTCGCCCTCGCGCGTTGGATGCAGGTTTACTACGCTGCGCGCATGGAAGGTGTGTTGGAGGCTATGATTCCGGGCGCGGTGCGCGATGGTGCCCGGCTCAAAACCGACAAATACCTGAGCCTCGCCCACGCCATTCCGCCGGACGAACTGGCGGCCGTGGCCAAGAAAGCTCCGCAACAGGCGCGCCTTTGCGAATTTCTTCAGCAACAATTTCGTCCAGTCAAAAAATCCCTCGCACTTTCCCGGCTCGATCTCTCCGCAGCCGTGGTCAGCGCACTCGTCAAACGCGGGTGGGTCCGCGAGGAATTGCAAGCCGTCGAGCGCGTCGCTTACGCGGATAATTGGACCGGCGGCGAAGTGGTCGCAGGTCTGCCGCCGAAGCTCAACGAGGAGCAGGCCGCCGTCGTGAAATCCGTGGGCGATAGTTTGACGAAGGAAAAATTTGCCGTGCATTTGCTCCATGGCGTGACGGGTTCGGGCAAGACGGAAGTGTATCTCCGCGCGGTGGAGCAGGTGCTCAAATCCGGTGGCAGCGCAATCTATCTCGTGCCGGAAGTGGCGCTCACGCCGCAGACGGTGGCTCGGCTGCGCGGCCGGTTTGAAGCGGCCGGGCACAAGACCGTGGTGTGGCACAGTCACCTCGGCGAAGGCGAACGCCTCGATGGCTGGACCGCTCTCGCTAGCGGACAAGCCCGCGTGGTCGTCGGCGCTCGCTCAGCGGTGTTCGCGCCCGTGGTCGATCTGCGTCTGATTGTCGTCGATGAGGAGCACGAGCCAGCGTACAAACAGGATGAGACGCCACGTTATCACGGTCGCGACGTCGCCGTGTATCGCGCGAAGCTGGCCGGTGCGGTGTGTCTGTTGGGTTCAGCGACGCCGTCGCTCGAATCGTTCGCGAATGTTCAATCGGGAAAATATAAACTCGATCTGCTGCTGAAGCGCGTCGATGACAAAAAAATGCCCGACATTCATGTTGTCGACATGCGCATCGAGATCATGCGGCAGCGCGGATTGGTGACGCTTTCGCGTTTGCTGGTGGATCACATGCACCGGCGGTTTGAGCGGAAGGAACAGATTATCCTTTTTATTAATCGGCGCGGCTATTCGTCGAGTATGCAGTGTCGGAAATGCGGGCACGTGGAGCAATGTCCGCATTGCAGCGTGTCGATGACGTATCACCGTTCCGACGAAACCTTGAAGTGTCACATGTGCGGCCACACGCGCGGATCGCCGGCGGTTTGCCCGGCGTGTGCGGCACCGGATATTCGTTGGCGAGGAATGGGGACGCAGCGCGTCGAGGAAGCGGTGCGTCGCGTGCTCCCGCGCGCGCGATTGGAGCGCATGGACACGGATACGATGTCCAAGAAGCATCTCTTCCGGCAAATCCTCGGCGATTTTCGCGCGGGGAAAATTGATATTCTCATCGGGACGCAGATGATCGGCAAGGGATTGGATTTTCCGAATGTGACGTTGGTCGGGCTCGTGGATGCCGACATGTCGATGCACGTGCCTGATTTTCGGGCGAACGAGCGGACGTTTCAATTGCTCGTGCAGGTGGCGGGCCGGGCGGGGCGGGGTGATCGCTCCGGTGAAGTCGTGGTGCAGACGTTTACGCCGCAAGCCGACGCAATTCAGTTCGCGCGCCACGCAGATTTCAACGGGTTTGCCGAGGGTGAGCTGCTGATGCGGAAGAAATTTAATTATCCGCCGTACCGGCATTTGATTCACCATATTTTTCGCGGAAAAAATCCGGAGAAGATTAAGTTCTACTCTGAGCATTGGGTGAAAGAGGTGGAGAAGACGCTGGGTGATGCCGTGGAAATCCGCGGGCCCACGCCTGCGCCGATCGAAAAGATCAAGGATGAGTATCGTTATCAGATTTGGTATTTCTGTGCGCGCGCGACGAAGATCGTGCCCGAGCTGGTGAAGATGCAGAAAGCCTTCTCCTGGCCCGACGACGTGACGCAAGTCCTCGACGTGGACGCGATGAGTCTGGTGTAGAAATCCTATACGTTTTCGCTTAAATGGTAGGGACCGTGTGCCCGGCATCCGGGTGTATCGCTGGTGTGCCGCGATTGCGGGTCTCGTGCACAGCAGTGGCTTTGATCAACTGCTTCCAGGCTAACTATGGGCGCGGACTTCGACGGGAAATGTGACGCGTTTGGTGATTGAAGTGTCGCCGACCCATTCACGCCACAATTTCAGACGCAGCTCCGTCTTTCCTGGCGCGGTGGTTTCAAAATTCACCTGACACGTGCCGTGTCCACCCACCAAGTGGGTCGGTGGGGGAGTGATATTGATAGACCGCAAACGAACATTATCACCCGGTGACGACTCGGCGGCCCAAGCATAACCGGTCGTGGAAATATCCGCGAGTTCGACGAGGATCTCGTCACCGGATTGCACGATGACGAGGCGACCGGAATCTGATTCAGTCAAGCGGAGGGTGGACATCAGTGGTGGGAGGAGCGATTCATCCGACCACGGTGCTGCGCGAAAAATGCGACGCGATCAATAAATTCGCCGGCGAGGTTGCGGTTTTACCAGAGGTAAATTTCGTGGATCATGCCATCGCTCTCTTCGCGGTAGTCGACGTTGCGCGTGGTTTGCAGCGCCTGACTCGCCAGGATGGTGAGGGCGATGTTCGCGCTGTCCGAAGTGTCGGCCAGTTTCTTCCAACCTGTCCCTGCAATGGCGATCCATGAATTCCGGTTTTCGTTTTTGCTCCAGACGGCGGTGACGCGTTTTCCTCGTTGCCACCCGGTGGCGGTGGTCGTGACCAAGTCGGTGGAAACTTGCACAATCACAGCGCCTGATTCGCCTTCGAAAGGCGTGAGGTTTGGTGGCAAATCAGATTGCGGGTCAAGGACGGTGATGCCGCCTTCGTTGGGGTGGATTTGCTTGTTTTTTTTCGAATGGCTCATGGGTTTTTAGTAGCGCTTTGCTCTTTTTAAATTAGGCCTGCGGCGCGGTGCCGCAGGCGTGGTGGCGGGTGGGGCGCGGTCAGCCGGAGATCGGCGTGGAGACCCAATAGCGTTTGCGCAGACCCTGACCGAAATCGACTTCGATGGCGCGCTGGGCGGCGAGGCGGGCTTCGTTGCCCTGTACGTCATAGCCAATTTCGGTTGTGTTCGGCACCACGTTGAAACTCGCGGGCATGGGGCCGCGCAGTGCGAATGATGCGATCCGCCGGCCCCACGCCGCGGAGAGTTGTTGTTCGTAATCGGCGTTGGCCGATGGCCCGTTGGACGTGCGTGGACCGGATCCGCCCGGCTCAGTGGGGCGTGATTCGTGCAAACGCTCCACGCCGCGAACCGAACTATGAACCGAGGTGATGCGGCCGTCGTTGTCGATCGAGACGTGAACTTCTCCGGCTCCCGGCGTGATCACGGGAAGACCGTTAATGATTTGTTTAAACTGAACTGTGGTCTCGGTGACGAACGGCCCCTCGACTGTCTCAGCTGATTTGGCGGCACCTCCGCCCTCGGCAGCGAGGCGTACACGGTCGAATACGACTTCCACATCCTGGTCGAGTTTTAGTTCGCGCACGTAGTCGGTGGCGGCGGCCATGGCACGTTCGACGGCGATGGGCGTCCGGTTTTCACGATGCGGTTGAGCAAAACGAGCATCGAACGATCCGTCGCGACTGACGGAGAGGTGGGCGTCGCCGTCTTGCAGAATAAAGCTGCCGTTGCTCTGCGGAGCTAGGGTGCGCCCGATGCGCAGATCGAGTCCAATGCGATCGACGAGATTGCTGACGGAGCGCGCATCAACCGTCGCGGCGCGCAGTCGCGCGGTGAGCATTGATTTTGGCAGCTTCAGGTTGCGTTGGCGCGCGGAAGCATTTGCCGAGCTTGAAGCATAATACCAGCGCCACCACCAGTAGTTGTGACTCACGTGATTCCAGTCGAAGAAGCGTTCGTTGAACAATCGGTTTTGAGCTTCGGCGACGGTGGCCCCGCACGCCACGACGGACGGTGCCTGGTCGTGGGCGATGCGCCAGCTCGCGTCGAGCCAGGCGGTGCTCAGCGATTTTCCTTTGCGCCATTCTTCGCCGAAAAATTTTCCATAATTCGGGCTGTCCCAACTGACGGTTTCAAAGCCGAACAACATGCGAAAACCAAGATTCGCGGCACTCCAAGTTTTGATGGGATTTTGTCCGCCGAGGACGCGGCAGGAGAGGCACGTCGACCAGAAGAGATAATTAACCTGTTCGTTGCCGAGGCGCATTTGATCGGAGTGAACCCAGGTGCCGAGTCCGCCCCAATTTGCGCCCACGGGTGCCCAAAATACTCCGTTGGCGTCCATGCCGCCGTGGCCGGAATGATAGGCGGCGAGCACGGCGTCGAGGCCGTAGGTGTCCTGCCAATTATCATAGGTTTCGTAATAGGCCCACGGTTGGACGTTGGCATCTTTGAACCAGAAATTCGCGGGGCCGGTGCCGCCGAGGAAATCCAGCCAGCCTTGCGCGTCTTCGTGGGTGTACGTGAGGCCGCCGACGTCGGCGAAGGTTTCCAGACTG
>JANYFP010000164.1 GCA_025362555.1 Verrucomicrobiota bacterium | reverse complement strand
AGTCGGAAAATCGTGGCCGTCCGGACGCACGCGTTGAGGCATTGCCAAGTGTGAATTGGCTGCTCTAGTTTGCATTCATGAATTACCCCATCTCCCGCCGCACTGCGTTGCAACAGCTCGGCGCCGGTACCGCCTTGCTCGCCGGTGTCGCCGCCATTCCCCATACGATGAAAGCTCTCGACAAAACTCCGCCTGCACCCAGCGGTGGCCGGATCAATCAATCGGTCTGTCAGTGGTGCTACGCCAAAATGCCGCTGGAGGATTTGTGTGCGAATGCCGCCGCCATGGGTTTGAAATCAGTCGAGCTGATTCAGCCCAAGGATTTTGCGATCGTCAAAAAACACGGGCTCATCTGCGCGATGGTCATGAATCCCTCCACCAAGATTGGCGAGGTGAGTGTCGGTGGCATCGGCAAGGCTTGGAACCGGCTCGAATATCACGACGCGTTGGTGCCGATCTACGAGGAGCACCTCAAGGCGACGGCGGAAGCGGGCTATCCCAATCTGATTTGTTTCTCGGGCAATCGTGACGGCATGACTGACGCGCAGGGTCTGGAAAATTGCGCGATTGGACTGAAACGGATCCTGCCGTTGGCGGAAAAACTGAATGTCACCCTCTGCATGGAATTGTTGAACAGCCGCGTGAACCACAAGGATTACATGTGCGATCACACGGCGTGGGGCGTCGAGTTGTGCAAGCGGGTGGGTTCGCCGCGCTTCAAATTGCTCTACGATATTTATCACATGCAGATTATGGAAGGCGACGTGATCGCGACGATTAAGGCCAATCAGGAATACATCGCCCACTATCACACCGGTGGCGTCCCTGGCCGCGCGGAAATCGATGAGACGCAGGAACTTTTTTATCCGGCGATCATGCGTGCCATTGCGGACACCGGTTATAAGGGGTACGTCGCACAGGAATTTGTTCCGAAGCACGCGGACCCGATGGAATCGCTTCGGCAGTCGGTGCGGATTTGCGACGTGTGAGTTGGGGGTTGATCCAGAGTATCGGACCGACCGCGTTTCGCTAGCCCGTAGCGCGATGCGAACTCGTATTCGTGCGGGTATCTTCGCGGGGCGAGGGCACCTCGCCTACAAAATCAACCCGCTCAGTCGGGCACGCTGATCGCTTGACGCAGAGTATGATTAATATCCCTGCCGCTGGAGCTGCGTCTGCAGTTCGCGTTGGAATGATTGAATGTCGGGCGCGCTCGGCTTGTAGCCGCTCTGGGCGGTTTCCAACATCAGGCGGCCTTGGTGGTCGAGTGCCCATTTCCCGGAGACTCCGTCGCTGAAAGTAACGCTACCGCTGACGGCGGTACCCGGGCGCATGATCCGGTCGAGATCCATGGTTACTCCGCCGAGCCCCTCAGGAGGAACGGGCAAACCCTCTGCGCCTTCCTCTGGTAACTCATCGCCACCCGGACCTGCACTCGACTCTTCCATCGCTTCATCGGCTACGCCGTCTCGCGCTGCCGGGGGTGGGGTGGGCCGCGCAGGAGCGAATTTCGAGACATCAGACGCGTCGGCTTTGGGGGCGGGATCTTTCAGCTCAAGCCCGAGGTCATCCACGAGAAACCGGACATCCCGGTAGGTCATGGAAACTTTAAATTGTTCGACCAGTTTTTTCTGGACGACCGAGAGATTGTCTCCGGCGGCGACCCACGTGGCGACCGTTTGCTTTTGTTCGGGTGTGAGAGTCATGGAAGTATTCAGGACGCAACGGTAGTAAAGAATGGAGCCTTGGCAACTCGCCAAGGAGGCAAAGTGGGGAATCCTTTTTCGCGCGCATGGAAAATCTGAAACGCAGTTTTTCTGGCTGTAGGAGGGGCTTCATGCCCCGATTTACCTAGCACGGCCAGGACAAACACTGGGCTGTCAGCAGCCAGCAACGGCGTTCTGCTATCCCAAATCGCGGCATAAAGCCCTCCTCCAGCTTTTGCAAAAAAGCCTACGCGTTGATTGCTTGGGAGCCATGCCTCGCAGGGTGACGGCACCCTGCCTACAAAAGGACCGGGGCACTAAGCCAGAATCATCTTTCTCCAGCGCGCTTACTTCGTCAGCTGGGACTTGAGGAAATCAACACTGCCGCGCACTGAGTTGTCCTGCTCCATCATATTTTCGACTGTCTTGACGGCGTGAATGACGGTACCGTGGTCGCGACCGCCGAAAGCTTCACCGATCTCCTGGAGGGAATGGCGGGTGAGCTGGCGGCTGAGATACATGGCAATCTGACGAGGAAACGCGATGGCGTTGGGCCGGCGCTTGCTCGTCATATCCGAGTGCCGGATTTGGTAATGATCCGCGACCCGTTTCTGGATGCCTTCGATGTTCAGGCGATTCTGCGCCTCTTCCATCAGCACGTCCTTCAGCAGATGCTCCGTGGTGGCGAGATCGAGGACCTTGCCCGTCAGCGCGGCGTAGCTGGAAATTTTAATGAGCGCCCCTTCAAGCCGGCGGACATTTTTTGAAATGTGCTTCGCCATGAACTCAATCACGGGGAGCGGCAGATCGATCTTATGCGTGGCCGCTTTCGTTTTGAGGATTGCGACACGCGTCTCGAAATCGGGCGACTGGATATCGGCGGACAGGCCCCACTGGAAACGGGAAACGAGGCGGGCTTCCAGCGTCGCGATCTCGGTCACGGGGCGGTCGCTGGAGATGATTATTTGCTTCTGGGACTCGAAGAGATCGTTGAAGGTGTGGAAAAATTCTTCCTGGATGCGCTCCTTGCCGGCGAGGAATTGTACGTCGTCAACCAGCAGAATATCCACGCTGCGGTAGCGCTGGCGGAATTTCGTCAGCGCGTTTTCCTGAATGGCGCTGATGTATTCGTTGGTGAACTTCTCGGTGGAAAGGTAAGCGACTTTCGACTCAGGATTCCGTTGGAGAATGCTGTGCCCGATGGCGTGCATCAGGTGGGTTTTGCCGAGTCCCGTGGAGCCGTGGATGAAAAGGGGATTGTAGGCCTGCGCGGGGGCGGCGGCGACGGCGAGCGAGGCGGCGTGGGCCAACTGATTGTTGGCGCCGACCACAAAGGTTTCGAAAGTATTGCGCGGATTGAGTGAACTGGCGTTGGCCAGGCGTTCGTCGTAGCGGGGAGCGGCGCGCTTGGCCGGGGCGGCTTTAGCCTTGCCGTCGCCTTGCGGAGCGCGCGAGACGGTGGTGGCGTTATCGACTTTCTTGAGGCTGATGTTCACCAAACGACCGGCGGCGACGCGCAGGCTTTGGGAAATGAGATCGAGATAATTGTCCTCAATCCAGATGGCCGCGAAATCATTGGGCACGCTGATCGTCAGCGAATCCTCTCCGGCATCCACGCAAACCAACGGCTCAAACCACATTTGAAAAACGTCCTCAGGGAAACGTCCCTTGAGATCGGTTTTAACGGTTTCCCAGAGACTGGTCTGGAGAGTGGGTTGGGGCATGGACGGAGCGGGATAGGGACGGTTTATTCACACCTCGGCAACTGCATTTGCAACAACGTCTGCTTGGCTTGCCTGAAGACCACTGCTCATGAAGGGAAAAGGGGAGTGAGGCCACCACTTCGGCTGCAGTGGGGGGCTGCATCGTAAAGTGCGTTGTGGCCAGCGTGTAAGGAGAACCTTGGGAGAGCTGGGGTAGGAGGTGCGCTGCGGAGTTGGCAAAGAACAGTCGAGAGACAGAAAGTTAAAAATGACTTTGCGAATAACGTGAATCAAAAAATGTCTTTCAAGCGCAACTTTCCCACAACTTGTTCACACCTTTTTCGCGCATAACTTTTTCTATTTTTTTGTTGCGAATCCAGATGCCGGTGCGGGCTTCAAATTCTCCTCTGAATCACCGCTTTTTCAGGCGTTCGCCAGTTGATGCGGCTCTGGATCGGCCCACTTTCCGTGCTCGCGAATCAGGGCGATCAACCGGGCATCGGCCTCGGCTTGGGGAATATTGTACTGCACACAATTTTTTCCCACATAGAGATTGATCTTGCCAGGCGCGCCGCCGACGTAACCGAAATCCGCGTCGGCCATCTCGCCCGGGCCATTCACGATGCAACCCATGATCGCGAGTTTCACGCCCTTGAGATGCCCGGTCTGGGCGCGGATGCGCTGCGTGGTGGTTTGCAAATCGAAGAGCGTCCGCCCGCAACTGGGGCAGGCGACGAACTCCGTCTTGGAAATGCGGGCACCCGCACCTTGCAGCACATTGTAACTGAGCTTCGTCGCGCGCGTGACGTCCGTTTCAGTCTCGATACTGACGAGGTCGCCCACGCCGTCACAGAGCAGACTGCCCGTGAGAAAACTCGCCTCGAGCAGTTTCGAGAGAAAACTATTGTCACCCCGCACTGCACTTGCGGTCGTGTTGCGAATCCACAGTGGCGCGCGCGATCCGACGCCCTTCAATTGCTCGATCAAGCGGCGGTGCGCGCCGATGGCGTGGCCCGCGCTGGCCGGCGCGGAGTGGTGCGCGAGCGTGAACACCAAATTCGCGTCGCCCAATTCACGCAGCGTTTTGTCGTGGGCGGAGAAATTTTCGGGCGCGATTTCGACGGCGAGAAAATGGCCGTGAGCCCGCACGAGGGTGATGAATTCACGGAGCAGCGCGGACTCATCGGCGCCGAATCGCCGCACGAGCATAAGGCGAATCTTACTCGTGGAAAGCAGCTCGTGGAAGAGCGCCGGCGCGAGCGTGGCAGAGATTTCCAGTGCGAAAAACTTGATGGGGTGTGCGCGCGACCCGCCGGAGAGGTCGGACGTAAAGTCCGATCGTTCAAACCCGGTCAGATCGTCAGCGGAGTTGAGGGCGACGAGCAATCCCTCAGCGGGCGTATCGATCAGGCGGGGAGCGGCGAGTTCCTTGAGCGTGGCGGCAAGATTTTCGAGCGCGGTCCGTACGATCACACGCGGCGGCTGCTCCGGACCAACGATACATTTCTCCGCGAGCGTGAGTGACGCCGTCTCGCGGCGCGTGAAGTGAAAGGGATCGATGCTGTCTTGCGCGGCGGCGTTTGGAATTTGGCTTTCTGCTTTTGGTGATTTCCAAACCGACATGGCCTTGGCCGCGATGGCCTGCGCCACCGGAATCTCATAGACGGAATCCTCGGTCAGGGAAACGCGAATGGTGTCGCCGAGGCCGTCGAGCAGCAGACTGCCGATGCCGATGGCGGACTTGATGCGACCATCCTCGCCGTCGCCCGCTTCGGTCACGCCGAGATGCAGGGGATAATGCATGTCTTCGCGCTGCATGCGCTCGACGAGCAAACGATACGCCTGAATCATGACCTTTGGGTTGCTCGCCTTCATCGAGAGCATGATGGCGTGGTAGTCGTGCGCACGGGCGATACGGAGAAATTCAAGGGCGCTTTCGACCATGCCGAGCGGCGTATCACCGTAGCGATTCATGATCCGATCGGACAGTGAGCCGTGGTTGGTGCCGATGCGCATCGCGCGGCCGAGCTCCTTGCTGCGTTTCACCAGTGGGGAAAAGGATTCGTGCAGGCGCGCCATCTCCTCGTCGTAATCGGAGTCCGTGTATTCCTTGACCGCGAATTTTTTCTTGTCGGCGTAGTTGCCGGGATTCACGCGGACTTTTTCGACGTGTTCGACTGCTTCCATTGCCGCCGAGGGGAGAAAATGAATATCCGCTACGAGGGGCACGTGCGCAAAACCCGCAGCGGAAAATTGCTGCCGGATTTCCTTCAGGCATTTGGCGGCGGCGACATTCGGCGCGGTGATGCGGACGATTTCGCAGCCCACTTCTGCGAGGGCAATGGACTGCTTCACGGTGGCGGTAATGTCCTGCGTGTCGCTCGTCGTCATCGA
>JANYFP010000143.1 GCA_025362555.1 Verrucomicrobiota bacterium | reverse complement strand
TGTGAACCGGATTGCCGTCAGCGCCATTTCCGCCGATACTGTCGCCGTGCCTTCCACTTCATCGCTTCCTTATCGTCAGTCCGCTTTGCCCATCGAGCAACGCATCGCCGACTTGATCGGTCGCATGACGCCCGAGGAGAAATTCGATCAACTGCACCAGTGCAGTGCCGGCGACACCAATCCCAACAATCTTGCGAGCCGCGCGGACGAACTTCGGCCCACGTATGGCTCGTTCATTCTCGGGGGCGCGCACTCAATTCTTGAAACCCGCAACGCACTGCAGCGACGTGCGGTCAACGAGACGCGTCTCGGGATTCCCGCGCTATTCGGCGCGGATGTCATCCACGGCTTCCGGGTCATCACGCCGATTCCGCTCGCGCAGGCCTGTTGCTGGGACCCGGCGCTCGTGCAGCGCGGTTGCGCGATGACCGCCGAGGTGACCCGCGCTCAAGGCATCGACTGGACTTTTGCGCCGATGGTGGATCATTGCGTTGATGCGCGCTGGGGCCGGATTGCGGAAACGTTCGGCGAGTCGCCGCATGCGGCGGGCGTGTATGCGGCCGCATCGGTTCATGGCTTCCAAGGCGAGGATCTTCGTCGTTCCGGATCGATTGCCGCGTGCTTGAAACATTACGTCGCTTATGGCGCGTCGGAAGGCGGTCGAGATTACAGTTACACGGAAGTTTCCCCGCAGACCCTTTGGGAAATGCATCTGCCGTCTTTTGAGGCGGGCGTGAAAGCCGGGGCTCGTTCGCTGATGAGTGCGTTCAACGACCTCAGTGGCGTGCCGACGAGCGCGAATCATTACACGTTAACGGAAATTTTGCGTCGGCGCTGGAATTTTAGCGGACTCGTGGTGTCGGATTGGAACGCGGCGCTGCAGTTGATCCATCAGGGATTCGCCGCCGATGAAGCGGAGGGCGCGGAGAAAATGATTAATGCCGGCGTTGATCTGGACATGGCCGATGGCTTGTATCGGAAGCACCTCGCTACGCTGCTCGCCGCCGGCCGGGTCTCGCTGGCGCGAGTCGATGAAGCGGTGGGCCGCGTCCTGCGATTGAAATTTGAACTTGGATTATTCGAACATCCGCTGACCGAAATTTCTGCATTGGCGGGAGCGGTGCCGACGGTTCCGCAGCTTGATTTCGCAGAGGAATTTGCTGCGCGCTCGATCGTGCTTTTGAAAAACAAAGGCGCGCTCCCGCTCGCCGCCGGAGTGAAGCGGGTCGCCTTGATCGGGCCGCTGGCGCGCAATGGAGGCGCGTTGCTTGGTTCGTGGGCGCAACAGGGTCGGGCGGATGAGACGCCGAGTATCCACGACGAGTTACTCGCGCGTTTACCTGTGGGGGTTACGTTGACGACGGTGGCGGGTTGCAGCGTCGACGGAAAAAGTCCGGATGATTTTGCGAGTGCCCTCAGCGCCGCGAACGCGGCGGAGTTGGTGATACTCTGCCTCGGTGAGGAGGTCGGAATGAGTGGTGAGAACGCGTCGCGTTCCACGTTAAGGTTGGCCGGCCGGCAAGAGGAATTGGCGCTCGCCGTGGCCGCATCGGGAAAACCCGTCGTGCTGGTTTTAATCTCCGGACGCCCGATCGAGCTTCAGGCGGTGGAAGGGAAAATGGCGGCGGTGGTGGCTGCGTGGCAGGGTGGCAGCCGAGCGGGTGCAGCCATCACGGATATTTTGTTGGGCCGGCGGAATCCCTCGGGCCGCCTCAGTGTCACCTGGCCGCGCGCCACGGGTCAGATTCCGATTCACCATAACATGCGCGCCCGTGCCCGTCTCGGTCAGGAGGGCTGCTATCAGGATATTCCCACCACGCCGCTCTACGAGTTCGGTCACGGTTTAAGTTACACTCAATTCGTTTACAGCCCGATCCGGTTGGATCGATCAACGGTGGCGCCGGGTGGCACATTGACGGCGGAAGTGACGGTGACCAACACCGGGGCACGCGATGGCCTCGAGACCGTTTTCTGGTTCATTCGTGATCCTGCCGCCTCGATCACGCGACCGCTGCGGGACCTGAAACATTTCGAACAGGGGTCAATTCCCGCCGGGGCGAGTCACGACTTCCGCTTCGTGATCGAGCCGCAGCGCGATCTCGCGTTTCCCGATCGCGAAGGCCGCATGATTCTTGAGGCCGGCGAGATTCAATTGTACACCGGGTCGCAAATGGAACGCTTCAACGTCACGCTTTGATCTCTCCTCGCGATGTCACTGCTCTACACGACTAAGATTCCGCACCCGGCGAATTTTACTTTCGCTGACAAGAATGAATCATTTTCGGTCACCTCACTTGGTGGCGACGTTCATCGGATCCGGGGTCGCGAGTGGAAAAATCCGAGTCAGGCGGTGCTGGCGGAGTCGATCGCGGGTGAGCCGGCTCATCAAGTGACAATTACGCCGGAAGGCGCGATGCAGGTCGCGAACCTGGCCGGAGAAGTTGTCTTCTCCAGCGTGCCGGGAACGACGTTGGGTCGCAGTGGCCCGGCGTGGATGCTGCAATTTCGACATGAACGCGCGATGCAGTTTTACGGCTTGGGCGAACATAACTGCGGCTTGGAAAAATCCGGCCAGCGGGTGAAATTTTGGAACACCGATTTGATTGGTGATTATTCCTTCGACGAAATTCGGCATGCTCACCCGAACCCAATGTACGTGAGTATCCCGTGGCTGATCGTGAAGCGGGGGAATTTTTATGTTGGCCTGTTGGTCCATCATTCCGGCGCGGTGTTCATGGATCTCGCTTCCAATTTTATTTGGGCCCAGGGAAATAATTCGGATCTCGCCCGCCGCTCTTTTTTTGTCGGTGCTCCGAATGGTGAACCGGATATTTATCTGGTGGTCGGGCCCGATCTCCCGGCGCTCACGCGCAAGCTGCAACTGCTCGTCGGCCGCACACCGCTGCCACCGCGCTGGGCGCTCGGTTACCACCAGAGTCGCTGGGGTTACGCCGGCCCGCGCGACCTCAACTGGCTCGACCGGGAACTGCGCACGCGGAAAATCCCCTGCGACGGCCTATGGCTCGATATTGACTACATGGAGCGCTATAAAGTCTTCACGTTTTCAAAACGGGAGTGGGGCGGGGCGAAAAAGACCCGGCGCGCGCTGGAAGAGTTGCGTGCCCGTGGGCGACGGGTGCTGGCGATTCTTGATCCGGGCGTAAAAG
Source organism: Verrucomicrobiota bacterium (assembly GCA_025362555.1). Lineage (GTDB taxonomy): Bacteria > Verrucomicrobiota > Verrucomicrobiia > Opitutales > Opitutaceae > Lacunisphaera. The sequence continues at coordinate 9,339 of JANYFP010000143.1, read as the reverse complement.
TCGAGGCGGGCTATGAGGTCTACGAAGACGGTCTGAAGCGGGATCTCTTTTGTCACAATCGCGTGGGTCGAGCCTATGTCGGTTTTGTGTGGCCGGGGCGGACGCACTTCCCCGATTTCAGTCTGGCCGAAACACGCGAGTGGTGGGCGAAGCGCGTGACTGAGTTCGCCCACAGCGGCATGGCCGGCGCCTGGCTCGATATGAATGATCCGGCGGTCGGTGCGACCGAACTCGGCGACATGCTGTTTGATCGCGGCAATTTGCCGCATGACGCGTATCATAATGAATACGCGCTTTGCATGGCCCAGGCCTCGCATGCCGGCCTCCTTGCCGCGCGGCCCAATGAGCGGCCGTTTCTGCTTTCCCGCAGCGCGTCGACGTCCAGCTCGCGCTACACGGCGGTATGGACCGGCGACAATCTTTCGAATTGGCATCATCTGCGGATGACAATCCCCGTGTCGCTTGGGCTCGCGCTTTCCGGTATTCCTTTCAACGGCGCGGATCTTTGCGGCTTTGGTGAAAGCACCACGGCTGACCTGGCGGTGGCGTGGTACAAGCTCGGTTTTCTTTTCCCTGTTTTCAGGAATCACAATTCCAGCGGCGTGAGGGCGCAGGAGCCCTGGACGTTTGGCAAGCCGGCGGAGCGGATCATCGCGCGTTACGTGAGATTACGGTACAAGTTTTTGCCGTATCTCTATCAATTGTTTATCGCGCAGGAGCAATGTGGTGAAGCGATCTTGCGGCCGTTGTTTTATGATTTCGCTGACAGTCGAGCGCAGCCGCTCGGAAAAATTCAGGATCAGTTTATGGTTGGTCCGGCGTTGATGCCGGCACCGCTGGTGGTCGAGGGTTCCCAAGTGAGGGCGGTGTTGCTGCCGAAGGGCGGTCGCTGGTATTCACTCACGGATGGACGTTGGCACGCGGGTGGTCGGACGATTCGGGTGAAGTCAGCCGCTGACTCTACGCCGCTTTTTGTCCGCGAAGGATCGTTGGTGCCGTTGCGGCCGGGTGATTGCAGCGATAATATCAGCGATCCTCGGGTGATTGAGCTCCACGTCTTTTTTGACGACGCGACGCGTGGTGAATCGGTGTGTGATTACTCGGCGGATGATGGCGAGACTTTTGCTTATCAGCGCGGTGAACGAACTACGGTGCGTTTTTTTGCCAGGATGGAACACGGTGGTGCGCTCACGCTGCGCGTCGAATCCAAGCAAGAGGGTTTCGGTCCGTTGCGGGTGCGAGTGGTCGCATACACCAAGCGCGGGCAATTAAATCTCGTGACGAGTATCGGCGCGCGGCTGTTGCCGCTTCGTCCGTTTTACTGGCAGGCCACCGGGGAGAAACTCCGGGCCCGAGCGTCGGCGGTGTTTTCGGTGTGATGTTTTTTAAAATCCCATGGCTAAAGTTATTCTCTCTCAACTGACCAAGAAATTCCCGGACAAGTCGGGCTCGGAGGTCGTCGCCGTCAAGAGCATCGATCTCGTGATCAACGATCACGAGTTCATGGTGCTCGTGGGACCGAGTGGTTGCGGGAAGAGTACGACGCTGCGCATGATCGCTGGGCTCGAGGAAATTTCCGGCGGAACCGTTGCGATTGACGGCCGGGTGGTGAACGAGGTCGAGCCGAAGGACCGGGACATCGCGATGGTGTTTCAAAATTACGCGCTTTACCCGCACATGAGCGTTTATGAAAACATGGCATTTGCGCTGAAGCTTCGTAATTTGCCGAAGGCCGAGATTGAGTCGCGCGTGCGTGATGCGGCCACGTTGCTTGGTCTCGAATCATTGCTGGATCGGAAGCCGAAGGCGCTCTCCGGTGGACAGCGCCAGCGCGTGGCGGTGGGGCGGGCCATTGTGCGTCAGCCAAAGGTATTTCTGTTCGACGAGCCGCTCTCAAATCTGGATGCGAAGATGCGTGTCTCGATGCGAACTGAAATCACGAAGCTTCATGCGCGTCTCGCGGCGACGATGATTTACGTGACACATGACCAGGTGGAGGCGATGACGATGGGCGACCGCATTTGTGTCATGAAAGATGGCAAGATCATGCAGGTGGCGCCGCCGCTGGAGGTTTACCGTCGACCGGCGAATCTCTTTGTCGCTGGTTTCATTGGTTCTCCGCCGATGAATTTATTCAAAGGCACGCTACGCGTGAGTGCCGGGCAGGTGGAGTTCGTGGAGGAAAATTCTTCGGGGAATTCTCAGGTCGTCGTTCTGCCGGATCGGTTGGCGGCTCCGGTTGCTCGTTACGTCGGCCAGCCGGTGGTCTTTGGCGTGCGCCCCGAGGGCATCACGGTTGAAGCAGTGGCGGCCAACGGCCCGACGGTGCGCGTCGAACTCTGTGAGCCGATGGGCGCGGAAACTTATCTTCACTTAACTTCCGGGGTGACCAACTTCATCGCTCGCGTGGGCGCGGAAGTGGACCATGCCCTCGGCACCACGCTCACTGTGACCTTTGACCTCACCAACGCTTGTCTGTTTGACGGCAGAACGGAAGACGCGATTGGCGCGGGGAGTCAGCCCGCATAATCCCTAATTCACTTCGCATGACCCACGCTCCCCGTCGCTGCGCGCCACCCCTCTTCATAGAGGGGAATTTAAATACCCGCAGCCGAAGTCCCTCTATGCAGAGGGGGGCCCAACGGGTGGGATGCGTCGGCGTGCGGCCGTTTGAAACAGACTAATTGGAATTCCTCTTCGTGAGAACCATTCATAAAAATCGTGACGGAGGTCAGGGGCGGTTGGCGGCGTTGTTGATCTTATTTGCGATCGCGCTTTTGCCGACGTATGCGTCCGCCGCGGCTGCCACCGATTTTTTGTCCGCCACGTTAAGCAAAGCCGGGACGGAGCCCGGGGATTTGCCCTACCGCTATCTGATTCCCGCTGGTTATGACGCGGCTAAGTCTTATCCTCTGATTGTGTTTCTTCATGGTTCGGGCGAGCGAGGAAACGACAATGTTGCCCAGCTCAACAATCGCGCGAGTGGGGCGTTGCAATTGGTGTCCGCCGAGAACCAAGCGGCCTATCCCTGCTTCATGCTCGCGCCGCAGGCGAGTGCGGGAGCGGGAGACGGGGACGATGGGTGGAATTTGGATAGTCTTGGCCAAGTGATGCGGGTGATCGAAAAAATGCAGAAGCAGTATTCGATCGATCGGAATCGGATCTATGTGACCGGCGTCTCGATGGGCGGGGCGGCGACCTGGGCGATTGTGGTGCAGTATCCCACCGTCTTTGCGGCGGCGGTACCGATGTCCGGGTGGGGCGCGGGATCTTACGCGCGAATTGTCGGCCTGCCGCTCTGGGCGTTTCATGCGGTGGACGATGACCAAGTGCCGGTTATACTCACGGACAAGGCTGTGGACGCGGTGCGTGCGCTTGGAGGAAAAGTGCTCTATACCCGCTACGCCTCTGGCGGCCATGGTATTTGGCCCACAGCCTACGCTACGCCGGAGTTGCTGCCGTGGTTGATGGCACAGCGCCGCTCCGTGGTGAAAGAGGCGGCAGTCGGGAGTACGGCGCCCACAGGCAAGTAACCCGACGAATCATTTTAAACCAATTGTCTCGCGAAGGATTCGAAGGGAGCGAAGGTTCGGAAAGAAGGTGAAATCGGTGGTTAGGAAAAGAAGGCCTTCCCCTCAGTACCATTGGTAATCCGAGTGAGTCCGTCCTTTAGGTGAATTTCATTAAAATTGATGAGAAACCCGACCTGAAGCGGAATAAGTCGGAGGTAATTCCAGGTGGTTTTGTGGAACAAATCGCTCACCACTGCGACCGACTTCAGCTCTACAAAAATTAGATTGTCGATGATCAGGTCGGCACGAAACCCAACATCCTCCAATAGCTCGCCGTCGTAAAACACCGGAATAGCTTTCTGACGTTCAACCCCGTGACCAATTTTGCGGAGCTCTTTAGCCATGGCGGCCTCATAGACGGATTCAAGGAGCCCCGGGCCCAACTTGGTGTGGACTTTGAAGGCTACATCCAAAACTGATCTTCCGACAATTTCTTGGTTCATAATAAGTCTTCGTTACCTTTGAATTCTTGGCGAGACGACTTCCTCATTCCCAAAAAATAACCTGAATTAAGGTGAGACGAGAGCGGCGCTTGAAGCGGCTGTGATGGGGCTATCGTCTGTTTCAGTCTACTTTACTCCGAACCTTCGCTCCCTTCGAACCCTTCGCGAGACACTTCATCACTCCGAAATTTGTCTCGCGAAGGGAAGCCCGTGCCGCGGACCACCCGGCAAATTCATTTCGAAATAGGGGCGCATCGGCGCAAGAATTTATGCGAAGACTTCTACTCGGTGCACTCGATTGAAAACTCCAGTTCATTCGGACCAGACAAAGTGGGTTTGGGCATTTCAGAATTACACCCCATCGCTCCAACTTTAATTTCCCGCTACCGTCGGACATCAAATCCCATCCGTTCATGACGTCGTTCGCTAACTCAACTTGGTGCTCCTTCCGCGCCATTCCCTCGGCCGCTGAGGCGGCTTTAGTTTCGGCCAATTGTCGCTTTTCACTGGCGACGCTCGAAGTCACTTGTCGACCGCGCATCGCGAGTTTCGCGCTGACCGAACGTGAACATGATGAACTCTGGCGCTGGGCAATCGTCAGTCCCGATGGCTCGTTGCTCGTGGCTGGCCGAGAAGCCACGCAAGCCCTCGCGAAACGCACCGCGGAAAATACGCTGCGGTTCGTCGCGGCTTGAACCGGAACCAAGCGACGGCCGCTGCGCGGATTTGGCTCGGATTCCGGATTCGGTTCGATTCCTCCATGTAGGTCGGGCTTTACGCCCGACATGCTGAGTGAAGCGGTCAGACATTCCGCCGTCGCGAACACTATGTCGGGCATAAAGCCCGACCTACAGCGGATCCGGAATCGTGGGCCATTTAGTTTGAGCAAAAAATATACTGTGCTTGGTGGTTTTGCAGCGGGCCGCGTGCTGGCTCGATTCAAACAAACCATTTATTCACCACAGAGGCACCGAGACACCGAGAATACCTCGGAGGAAAAGTCAGATGGATTGGTTTCAGACCTTTGTGCCTCTGTGCCTTTGTGGTGAAAACTTAGGGATATTTCAGCCTGGAACCGGGGTTCGAGCCTACAATCTGTCGCTGCGATGGATCTTGGCCGGTGGATGCTTGGTTTCGCTTTCCTCTGCCGTGATCACCCCATGGTGTCCGCATGCATTTTGCGTTATTCTGTCATCATGAACTTCTCTCTTAAACGTCTCGCTCTTCTCGTGCTCGCCGCTGCGACTCTCGCCTTCGTCACTGCAGGTTGCCAAACATCCAAAGGCTTCGGCAAGGATGTCGAAAAACTCGGCGACAAGATTCAGGATAAGGCCAGTTAAACGGTGCCGCGAAACCTTCTCCTGCCACTTGGGGCGCTTTTGTGTCTTGGTAGGTGAATACCCCATACGTGAGGACCATTCGGTCATCGTGTAATCTGCTTACGTAAAACCATACTCCTCAATGACGAAACGCATTCCCAGCCCGACCCCAACGTCCGACCGTTTGCCTAAGTGTCCTTCCGGTATCAAGGGTCTTGATGAAATCACGGGTGGTGGACTGCCGCGTGGGAGGCCGACTTTGGTCTGCGGTGGTGCGGGCTGCGGCAAGACGCTGATGGCGGCGGAATTTCTCGTGCGGGGTGCGGTTCAATTTGACGAGCCGGGAGTTCTCATGGCTTTCGAAGAGACGGAAAAGGAGCTGAATGCCAACGTTGCCTCTTTGGGCTTTGATCTCGCTGGCTTGGTTCAGCGCAAAAAAATCGTGGTCGACTACGTTCACATCGAGCGCAGCGAATTCGAAGAGAGCGGCGAGTATGATTTGGAAGGATTGTTTGTCCGTTTGGGTCACGCGATCGATTCCATCGGCGCGAAGCGGGTGGTGTTGGATACGCTGGAAGTGTTATTTGCCAGTCTGCCGAACGAGGCCGTCTTGCGCAGCGAATTGCGCCGGCTCTTTCGCTGGTTGAAGGAAAAAGGCGTGACGGCGGTCATCACGGCCGAGCGTGGGCGTGAATCACTGACGCGCCATGGTCTGGAGGAATACGTCTCTGATTGCGTCATTCTGCTCGATCACCGGGTCAACGATCAGATCGCCACGCGGCATTTGCGCGTGGTGAAATACCGCGGTGCCTTGCACGGCACCAACGAGTTTCCCTTTCTTATCGGTGAAGATGGGATCAGCGTACTGCCGATCACGTCGCTCGCGCTGAATCACCAGGTGTCAACCGAGCGGATTGCTACTGGTATTCCCCGGCTCGACGCGATGCTTGGCGGCAAAGGATTTTTTCGCGGGAGCAGTATTTTGCTCACCGGCACATCAGGTACGGGCAAGACGATCATCTCCTCGAACTTTGCCCAAGCCGCAGCCCTCCGCGGGGAGCGCGTGCTTTTCTTCTCCTTCGAGGAATCGCCGAATCAGATCATCCGCAACATGCATTCCATCGGTCTTCGCTTGGAGCCCTTGGTGAAGCGCGATCTCCTGCGGTTTCACTCGGCCCGCCCCTCACTCTATGGCTTGGAAATGCATCTGGCCACGATGTTCAAAGAGATCGCTACTTATAAGCCGCACGTCGTCATCATCGACCCCATCACCAGCTTGATGGATCTCGGCACCGACTCCGAAGGCAAGGGGATGGTGACGAGGTTGATTGATTATTTGAAGGCCAACCAAGTGACGTCTCTTTTCACCAGTTTGACGCAGGGCGGCAAGGCGCCGCAGGAAAGTGAAGCCGCCATGTCCTCGCTCATGGATGCTTGGATCCTCTTGCAGGATTTCGAGGGCAACGGGGAGCGGAATCGCGTGCTCTATGTGCTCAAGGCACGCGGCATGAAACACTCGAATCAGATCCGCGAGTTTTTGATTTCCGATCACGGCATTGATGTGGTGGATGCCTACATCGGGGTCAGCGGCGTCTTGACCGGCTCCGCCCGCGTGGCGCAGGGCGATCTCGAAAAGGCCGCCGTGTTGGCGAGCCAGCAGGAAGCGGCGCAGCTCAAACGCGAAGTGGAGCGGAAGCGCGCCGCGCTCGAACGGAAAATTAGCGATTTGCGCTCTGATTATGAATCCGAAGCGCTGGAATTGCGGCGTATCGCCGAGCAGGTCGGCACGCGCACCTTCGTGCTGGGCACGGAGCGGGTTGCCTCCGGTCTTTTGCGGCAGGCGGATATCAAGGTAGCCGCGATCACGCGCAGCAAAAGCAAAACGGTGAAAGGAACCTCATGAAAACTACCGCAACAAAACGTCGCGCGGTGGCGATAGCGCGGAGGCACGAACCGATTTGGCAACTTCACCTCTACGTGATAAACCAGACCCCGAAATCAGTGGCCGCTTTGGTCAATCTTAAGGGTATCTGCGAAGCTCATCTTAAGGGCCATTATCAGATCACGGTGATCGATTTGGCCCAACAGCCTCAACTGGCCAAGGCTGATCAAATCATGGCCGTTCCCACCGTGGTGCGCAAATTCCCGACTCCCCTGCGGACGATGATTGGCACCCTTTCCAACACTCCTAGCGTCCTCGCTGGTTTAGATATTATGCAGCCCGCCGCCTAATCGAGATGACCACGTTGAAAACCAAAAATATCAGTCGGGCAAAGCGTCCCCGGACGCGCGTATCCGCCAAATCGCCGGCGCTTAAATACGTTTTACGACTTTTCGTCGCCGGTGCCACCATTCGATCGCGTCAAGCCATCCTGCGCGTGCGCGCACTCTGTGAGGCAGAACTGAAAGATTCTTGTGAGCTCGAAGTAATCGACATTTACCAGCAGCCCACTTTGGCGCGGGAGAATCAGATCGTGGCGACCCCGACGCTCATCATCGAATTCCCCCCGCCGCTGCGCCGATTCATTGGCAATCTGGCCAATATTGCCGGCTTGTTCGCTGAATTGGACGTGCTCAATAAAGCTAAAATCGTCCTTTGAAAATCGTCCGCCAGTCTCGCCCGCCTGTTTCAGTGCCACTGTCGGAATTCGAACTCGCGGTGCTTCGCGCCCGCCTGGCCGACGCTGAAGAGACGCTTCGCGCGATCCGTACCGGCGAAGTGGATACAGTGATGGTCGCGGGCAAGGAAGGTTCGCAGGTCTTTACGCTGGAAGGCGCGGGTGATGCCTACCGTGTGCTGATCGAATCGATGAATGAAGGAGCACTGACGCTGGCGGCCGACGGCGTGATTCTTTATGCGAACCATTGTTTCGCCCGGATGGTGAATCGGCCGCTGGAGCAGGTGACGGGCAGTTCCTTTTACCGCCTGCTCTCCACCGCTGACCAGACGGCGCTGCGGCCGCGTTTGAAACGGATGACAAAGTCCGGGGCGAAGATTCAGGTCATGCTCAATGTCGTCGGTGGGGCGAAAATGCCGGTACAAATTTCCCTCCGGCTACTGGCCAAGTATGGCTCCAATCGCGCGACCATCGGCATGGTGGTGACTGACATGACCGAGGCTCGGCGCAACGAAGAACAATTGCGGGCCTTGACGCACCGCGTGGTGCAGGTGCAGGAAACGGAACGCGGGCGCGTGGCGCTGGAGTTGCACGACAATATTACGCAGTTGCTCTGTGCGGTCCTCTTTCGCAGTCAGGCGTTAGCTGACAGTCTTTCGACGAGAGACGGCGACGCGAAAAAAGAGGCGGTGACACTTCGGGGGCTGCTCGGGGAAGCGGCCGATGAGGTGGAGCGCATCGCGCAAAATCTGCGGCCAAGCATTTTGGAGCACCTGGGGCTCGGTGCAGCATTACGTGAAACCTGCAATGAATTCGCAGAGCGAACGGGGCTGAGTGTGACGTTGACCTGTCCGGCATTGGCCGATCGCTTGCCGCCGGATACTGAGTTGGCGCTGTATCGCATTCTCCAGGTGGCCTTGAAGAACGTGGAGCAACACGCCAAGGCTCGTCGTGTCACTGTGAGCCTGATGCAGGCAAAAGGCTTTGTTGAACTTGTCATTAAAGACGACGGGATTGGCTTCGAGCATAAAGCCGAGTCATCTAAACGAAAAGGTAAGGGCGGGCTCGGGCTGTTTAGCATGAGTGAGCGCGCGGGCCACGTCGGTGGGGCTTTCACTTTAAAGTCCGCGCCCCGGCGCGGGACAGAAATCGAAGTGCGGATTCCGGTGGGGCCGGCTGCGGCTGCGGCTTAGTAGCCGCGTCGGTTCATTGCGGCACCACCGACTGAATATCTTGTAGGTCGGGCTTTATGCGCGACACGAAGGGGTGTGTTTTCAAACTGAGCAATTGTTGCATCGGTTCGTGCGCTGAATCGGCTCATCTTATCTCCTCTGAATGAGCAGGAGTCTCCCGCACTTCGCTCCCTTCGAATCCTTCGCGAGACAAG
>JANYFP010000129.1 GCA_025362555.1 Verrucomicrobiota bacterium | reverse complement strand
CGCGCATCGACTTGATGTCGTGCTTCTCGAACGTACGGACGATGGCCTTGGTGAGCGGCTCGAAAGCGCGGGCGAGAACGACGCCCTTCTGGGCATCGATGACGTCTTCAACCAAAACGAGAGTGGAAACGTTCTCGAGGTCGAGGGCCTTGGTGACCTTCAATTCCTGGATCGTGTAGAAGAGATTCAGGATATCCAAATCGTTGCTGAAGCCGATGGAACGGAGCAGCGTGGTGATGAGGAATTTGCGGCGACGACGACGGCGGTCGAGATAGACGTAGAGCAGATCGTTATTATCGAACTGAACCTCGAGCCAGGTACCGCGGTCAGGAATGATGCGGAAAGAATGCAGCAGTTTGCCGTTCGGGTGCGTGGCAACTTCAAAGCAGATGCCAGGGGAACGGTGGAGCTGGGAAACGACAACGCGCTCAGCGCCGTTGATGATGAACGAGCCACGCTCGGTCACCATGGGGATGTCGCCCATGAAAATTTCCTCATCCTTGATGAAGTCTTCTTCACGGAGGCGCAGCTTGACGTACAACGGAACGGCGTACGTGGTGCCTTCGCGGAGACACTCGATCTCGGAGCTCTTGGACTCGCCGATCGTGTAGGAAACGTACTCGAGCGTCAGGCGCTCGTCGTAGGAGTGAATGGGGAAGACCTCGCGGAATACAGCCTCAAGACCGTAAGGCTTGCGCTGCTTTTCTGGCGTGTCCTTCTGGAGATACTCGAGATAGGAACTGATCTGCAGCTCAATGAGATTGGGCGGCTGGATAACTTCGCGGAGTTTGCCGAAGTTAATGCGTTCGGTATGAGGACGGTCGGCCATGGAATTTCCCGTTTAGGTGTGAACTGAAAATGAAGCGGAACTCAGTTGTTCAGGAGCGAACAACCGGCAGTGGGGCGCCGGGACGTGAAGTCTCGGGACGCGGAAAGAACAATTGTAACAAAGCCGAAAAACAGGCCGCGGGTTGACACGGCCTGTCTCGGTGAGTGGAGAAGTCTAGAAGACGGAAACGGCAAGTGCTTACTTGAGTTCCACCTTGGCGCCGGCTGCTTCGAGCTTCTTTTTGATTTCTTCGGCTTCGGCTTTATTGACGCCTTCCTTGACTGGCTTTGGCGCACCTTCGACGAGGTCCTTAGCTTCTTTGAGGCCCAGGCCGGTGATGGCGCGGACTTCTTTGATGGCGCCGATCTTGTTCGCGCCGGCCTCAAGGAGGACAACGGTGAACTCGGTCTTCTCTTCGACAACGGCGGCTGGGCCAGCAGCGGCGGCAGCTGGGCCGGCGGCAGCGGCGGCGGAAACGCCCCACTTGCCTTCGAGGTCTTTAACGAGGGCGGCGAGATCGATAACGGACTGGCCGGAAAGCCACTCGATAACTTGGTCTTTTGTGATGGTGCTCATGATATGTCTCCTGAAGCGACTAGCGGTTTCGAAAAGTGAAACACGTTTAAGGGACGTATCCCCTAGTTTACTTCTTTGGTATTTTGTTTAGCGCAAGGGCTGACGGAAAACGTCAGCTCCAGACGAAAAGGGTTTAGGCTGCGGGTTGATCTTTCTTAACTTTCGCGTCAAGGACGCGGACGAAGGCGGCGGCATTCTGCGTGAGCATGCCGAGCAACTGGGAACGAAGGGCCTCAAAGGACGGCAACTCGGCAAGGATCGACATTTCCTTCGCATTGAAGGCTTTTTTGTCGATCACGCCGGTCTTGACCTCGAGCTTCTGCGTGTCCGTGAAGAACTTTTTGACGATCTTCGCGATGCCGTATGGGTTTTTTCCACCAACGACAATCGCGGTTGGTCCCTTGAGCGAACTCTCCATGTCAGGCAGACCAAAAGCTTTGGCTGCGACGCGGAAGGAGCTGTTCTTTACGACGTGAAACTCAGCCTTCTCAGGCGTGAGCTTCGCACGAAGCTTAGCGATATCGGAAACGCTCATCTTGTCGTAATTAGCGACGATGACGTATTCGGATTTCTTGAGGTGTGTTGTGACCTCGTCGATCAGATATTTTTTTTCTGCTCTCATGGTACGATGGTCTCCAATTAGAATTTGTTGTACTCAGTGGCCGCGAGCTTGATGCCGGGGCTCATCGAGGACGAGAGCGTGACGCTCTTGATGTAGTGTCCCTTGAAGGAAGCTGGCTTGGCCTTGCCAATCGCTTCGAGGACAGCGGAAACGTTTTCCGAGATCTGATCGGCGGTGAATGAACGCTTGCCGACGCCGACGCCAATGTTGGCGGTTTTGTCGACTTTGAATTCAACGCGCCCCGCTTTGACTGCTTTGATACCAGCCGCAACGTCGTCGGTGACCGTTCCGGATTTTGGATTCGGCATCAGGCCTTTTGGACCGAGGACGCGAGCGAGGGTACGAACTTGCTTCATCGCATCCGTCGTCGCGATGGCGACGTCGAAATCGAGCCAACCTTCGTTGATCTTTAGCATCACATCAGCCAAACCCGCAGTGTCGGCACCAGCGGCGAGCGCTTTTGCTGGGTCATCGGTGAACACCAGAACGCGGACTTTCTTACCCGAACCATTTGGCAGCGGCGTGGTGCCACGAACCATTTGGTCGCCTTGCGCCGGATCGACGCCAAGACGGAAGGACAGCTCGATCGTCTCATCGAACTTAGCCTTGGGGAATTTTGTGAGGATCTCCACTGCTTCTTTGAGTGGATACTCCTTCGCGAGGTCGGCGCCGGAGACGGCGCTACGATAACGTTTGCTTTGTTTTACTGGCATTTTGAACTCCTTGCGGTGCGAACGTCCCTGGTGGGACTCCCGCGGTGAGCGGTTGCTGAGAAAATTAGTCGATCACTTCAATGCCCATATTGCGGGCAGTGCCAGAGATCATGCGGATAGCAGCTTCTTCGCTGTTCGCGTTAAGATCGGCCTTCTTGATTTTGATGATCTCAAGAATTTGCTTCTTTGTGACTTTACCGACCTTGTCCATATTCGGTTTGGCAGAGCCACTGGCGATACCAGCCGCTTTCTTCAAGAGCACCGCAGCCGGTGGGGACTTGAGAATAAACGTAAACGATTTATCGGAATAAACCGTAATAACCACCGGAATGATCATGCCATTCTGGTCTTTGGTTTTGGCGTTAAACTCCTTGCAGAAGCCCATGATATTGACGCCTTGGGCGCCAAGTGCTGGACCGACCGGAGGAGCTGGGTTAGCAGCACCGGCAGGGAGTTGGAGACGAACGTAGCCTTGAATCTTTTTGGCCATGGTGAGTGAGGATGACTGGTTGGTGGTGGGCGGCTGGATCAGCTTTCAGAGGCACGCTGGACCTGCCAGTATTCGAGTTCGACGGGCGTAAACCGTCCAAAAATGGAAACTGAAATCTTGAGTTTGCCTCGAGCGGGATCGACTTCGTCGATGCGACCGTTGAGGTTCAGAAATGGACCATCGGTGATCTTGACTTCCTCACCGACATCAAAGGTTACTTTCGGAATTTCCTTGCCAGTCGCGGCCTGTAGACGGGCCTTGATCTCGTCAATTTCAGTTTGGCGCAGCGCAGCGGGGTGATCACCGCCAACGAATCCAATAACGCCGGAAGCGTCTTTCACGAAATAGAATGGTTTAATAACCACCTTCTTTTCCTGATCGTAAAGGCACATGTTAATGAACACATAGCCTGGATACAATTTACGGACCTTCGTGGATTTCTTGCCACCTTTAACCTCAGAGATGATTTCCGTCGGCAGGAGAACCTCGAAAATATGATCATCGAGTTCTTCGGCTTTTTTAAACTTCTCAATGTAGTTCTTCACCTTGTTCTCCTGGCCGGAGAGGGTGTGGAGGGCGAACCATTGGGCGCTGGTTGGCGTGGAAGTCTGGGCGGTCATCGGTGCGTAAAATTGTGTTAGCTGACCCAGGTGGTGAATAAATCCACCACTTGATAAATCGCAAAATCACTGATGCTGGTAAAAAGCCCGAGCAACACACAGGCAACGATCACCACGATCGTCGAATCCTTGAGTTCACTGCGCGTAGGCCAGCTGGCTTTTTGCAACTCGGCAAAAAGCTCGCCGAAGAAGATGCGGGAGGTGCGAAATGGATTTGCCATGTGTTTTGTTGGGCGAAAGTGGCAGGGGCGGAGGGACTCGAACCCCCAACCAACGGTTTTGGAGACCGCTACTCTACCAGTTGAGCTACACCCCTGTTGTTATTTCTTTTAGACGACACAGCCGGGACCCCCAAAGGAGCCCCGGCAGCGTCAGGCTGAAGTTGTTAAAGACTCTTATTCGATGATCTCGGTGACACGACCGGCACCAATGGTGCGACCGCCTTCACGGATAGCGAATTTCTGGGTCTTCTCCATAGCGATTGGCACGATCAGATCGATTTCAACCGCGATGTTATCGCCCGGCATGATCATTTCGACACCGGTCGGCAGATTGACGATACCAGTCACATCCGTCGTGCGGAAGTAGAACTGAGGACGGTAACCGTTGAAGAACGGGGTATGGCGGCCACCTTCGTCCTTGGACAGAACGTAGATCTCAGCTTTAGCCTTCTTGTGCGGCTTGATCGACTTCGGGGCGGCGATACATTGACCGCGCTCGATGCCTTCTTTTTCAATACCGCGAAGGAGAATACCGACATTGTCGCCAGCTTGACCTTGATCGAGCAACTTACGGAACATTTCGATACCCGTGACAACGGTAACAACCGTGTCCTTGAGGCCGACTATTTCAACGTTGTCGTTCAGTTTGCAAATGCCGCGCTCGATACGACCCGTGGCGACGGTGCCGCGGCCAGTGATCGAAAACACGTCTTCGACTGACATCAAGAATGGCTTGTCGAGTTCGCGTTGTGGCTCAGCGATATCAGAGTCGAGAGCTTCCATCAGGGTCTGGATTGCAGCCAAACCTTCTGGCTTGCCTTCCAGAGCAGCCGTGGCGGAGCCGCGGATGATCTTGGCGGTCTTGCCATCAAATTGATACTTGGTGAGCAAGTCACGAATCTCTTCTTCGACGAGTTCAAGAAGTTCCGCGTCTTCGATCAGGTCGACCTTGTTCAGGAAAACGACGAGATTTGGCACGCCAACTTGACGGGCTAGCAGGATGTGCTCACGGGTCTGTGGCATTGGGCCGTCAGCGGCAGAAACCACGAGGATACCACCATCCATTTGGGCGGCACCGGTGATCATGTTCTTGACGAAGTCGGCGTGGCCGGGGCAGTCGACGTGCGCGTAGTGGCGCTTGTCGGACTCGTACTCCACGTGGGCAACGGAGATCGTGACGATCTTGGAGGCGTCACGGACGGTGCCACCTTTCGCGATGTCCGCGTATGTCTTGACCTCAGCCAAACCCTTACGGGCCTGCACCGATAGGATCGAGGTGGTCAGCGTGGTCTTGCCGTGGTCGACGTGGCCGATTGTGCCGACGTTAACGTGCGGCTTCTTGCGTTCAAATGTTGCTTTAGCCATGTGGAGTTGGAGTAGTTTAGTTACGGTTGAAGTTGTTGATCTTTATTAACGTCGGAGATCACCGACGTCGCCCTGGAGCCCAGAACCGGATTCGAACCGGCGACCTCGTCCTTACCAAGAACGTGCTCTACCAACTGAGCTATCTGGGCAGACCGAGGCACAGACCAAAATAGAAAAGAATGGCCAGAGAATAGCCCCGAAATTTGTCCGTCAACTAGATTCTAACGAATTTCAAAAAAAACTATGGACCAATTAGAATTCGATAGATCCCTGGACTAAGCCTCTCCCCGACCCGAAATGATTGGACGAGGTAGTTACGCATCCCTGCATCGACGTCATCGCGACCTGATCCAGTCATTAATACAGGTTCAGCGACGACACCCGCGCTACCGACTATAACCATAAATTCCAATGGGGAAAAATCCACGCGGGCGGCCAGGATACCCGCTAGTGACTGCGCGACAATAATTTTCCCATCCCGCAAGGCCCTAACCTCGATAAATCCATCACGCTGAGGCAGACTTGGTCGCATCGCCTCAGCCTCCCCGATTCCCGCAAATGGAGCCTCATTGCCATATTCGACCACGTCTGCCAACCGAACCAGAGGTGCTGCCGATGCCACCACACCGAGTTTCGGATTTTGCTCATCAGATACGAATTTGGCGCCAAAAGTCCCGAAAACCTGTCCCGGTTGCCGCCGCATGCTTTCACGAAGGGGACCCTGCCCGAAATTTAATGCTGTCGGGAAAAAAAGCGGTGTCGGATCAAAGTATTCCGCCCGTTCACGCAGGAGTTTATCTCCGGTCTCCGAGCCTCCTTTAGCCACCCGCAGCAACGGCTGTTTGGCAGGAGCAGCCTGTGCGATCAACAGAGCATTCTCCCGAGTCCAAGCCCACCACGAACCAATTGCAGTCAAAGCAAAAACCAGTGAGACCCACACTCGGCGCTTAATCTGGATTTTCCCAATGAGCATACGCACCTTCCTCCCCTAATTTGGAGCACACTCCGAGTCCAGCGGTTCTCCGGCCATCAGCACGTAAGCAAATCCAACGGACTGAGCCATCACCGACAAGTCACTCACCGCCTGCATCGTGACATGGCGATCAGCAAGCAACAGCAGTACTTCCCCGGGATGTTGTTTGGCGTAAACTTCCAATCGGTGACGCAACTCCGGCAACTGAACGATGGCTCCTTCAAATAGAATAACGTCATCCCGGCGATAGCTCACCACCACAGATGCCGTGCCGGAATACTGCAGTCCAGTGGTCTTGGGCAGCTCAAACCCGCCACTGTCTGCGCCGAGTAAAATTCCCGGAGCCAACACGAATCGCGACCCCAGCAATCCAAAAAACAACGCAATCAGTCCCACATTCACCCACGCGACAAAATCGAGATCGCGCGGCGGCGGACTCAGGCGGGATTCCAGTTCAAGTGGCCGGGTCAGCATTATTTTTTCTCCACCTCGGCGCGGTAATCACGCAAAAGAAAACGCATCAGCTCATTGCCGGTCCACTCCATGTCCTGCACCAGAGCACGCACCCGGCCTGACAAAAAATGCCGGCCCAATTGCGCCGGAATCGCCACCACCAAGCCCGCCGCCGCAGTCAACAGCGCCTGCCACATGCCGCCGGCCAACACCGCAGGAGTCGCATAATTGCCACCCTGATTAAAAAGCTGGAACGTACCGATCATGCCCAAAAGCGTGCCGAGCAAACCAAACAGGGGCGCGATCTGCGCGATCGCCGCCAAAGCGCTGATCCGCCGCTCAAGCACGGGGATTTCGGCCAACGCTGCTTCCTGCACGGCAAAGCGCAGCGCCTGTTCATCCTCTCCCGCATGTCTTAATCCGGCCTTCACCACTTTCGCGACGGGCCCGGGTGTCTCCTCAGCAAGCGTTAACGCCTCCATCAGCCGGTTTTTCTCCAATAAATTCTTAATCCCACCGAGAAATTCGGTAGAACGAATTTGGCCGCGATGCAAAAACAGGGCGCGCTCCACAAAAATAACCACGGCCGCGAGACCGAGGAGCATGAGCAGCCACATCACCGGGCCACCTTTCGCCAAAACACTGTAACTGATAAATGCCATCATGGAATTGCAGGCATCATGCCCAGCATGACTCGGGCGTAAATGCCAAAGCTCATGGTTTGCCTGCTCCCGTCGTGCGATAGCGCGCCAGCTTGTCCGCCGCTTGGGCACCTCCACCCAGTTTGCTGTCCACAATCAACTGATAGGCCCGCTGGGCTTCATCGAGATTGCCAGCGTCCTCGTGAATTTGCCCAAGTTCCAACAGGGAACGCGAAAGCCACCACCGCCCCTTCGCGCCTAATTTCGCCGCCTGCACGGGATCGAGCAGAAATGAATTCACCACTGACCATAACACCGTCTGCGCCTTGGCAATTTGTTGGTCACGCTCAATCGGCGTGCTGGCCGCCTGGCTGCGCTTCACCAAGGCCAAACCCCACTTGGCCCCCGCTTCAGCGCGCAAATCCAGCGGTGCCAGGGGCAGGTCGCGCAATCGCTCATAGATCGTCGCGGCACTTTCCAGATTCACCAGATTTGCGCCTTGGGCGAAGAACGTATCGGCCAAAGCCAGTTGAGCCAACAACACATCCGGATGCTGCGCATAGTTGTTGTTGAGGTATTCATAGACCTGTCGCGCCCCGGCAAAGTCATTCAAGTTTCGCAACAAGTCACCCTGCTTAAGCCGCGCATAAAACACCAAATCGTCCTGGGGATAACTGGTGATCAGG
>JANYFP010000121.1 GCA_025362555.1 Verrucomicrobiota bacterium | reverse complement strand
GAGGTTTTGAACCACCACGTCGTGCTCTCGATGCTCTGCAGCGAACGCACATCCTTTTCCAAATCAAGGTGCCACGCGGACGCGTGAGTGTTTTTCTTGCGGGGGTCACCGACGGGCACGGGATACAGATCGGATTTAGCCCAGAATGAATCCGGCAATTTTGGGAATCCAAGGCCCACATAGAATCGTTCCGCACTGTGCGCGATCCACTCGGGAGTTTTATTTTTGAAATAGGAATCCAAGTCCGCGCCTTCTGCGAGGCCGTCCCATTCCTGGGCCCAGCGGTTGTTGATCCAATGCGCGGGAATCAACTTGGGAACGGGTTGGTGGTATTTTTCCGCGAGCTTGTACTTCGCCCACGTGTGCAATTGCAGATACAGCGGCCGCAATTCGCGCATGAAGTCGTCGTTGAGCTTGATCATTTCCGCTGTCGTCATCCCGTAGCCGGCGACCTGCAACGCAAAGTAGTCCGGGTAATTCAGCTCTTGCGCGACGCCGTTGCGCAGATCACGGAGTTTGATCAGACCGGCTTTAAGGGCCTTGCCGGATTCTTTTGACTCTTCCCAGACCGCTTGGCGCTCGGCGAGGTCGGTGCTCGATTGGAGCAGGTTGTCGATTTCGTTTACGGTGATTGGTTTCCCGTGCAGCTTGAATTCGAAACTGTTCAAGGTTGATGCCTGCGCTGTCTCGGCGGAGATGCGGGCGGCCACGAGATCAGGATTGCTCATCGGCCCTTCGGCGGCGTTTAGCAGCACGTGTTCGAGTTGGCGGACGCTGAGGTCGGTCAGCTCGTTGCGTTTAAGGAGGAGGGCTTTGGCCTCGTTGATGATGGCCGGGTTGCCGTTGAAGGCCGCGTAGGCATTGGCTGCGACTTCCGCCGAGGCATCATGCAGAGGGGAAACGTCGGTGAGTGCGGCCCACTGCGCGTTGCCGTTCACGCGCGAGAGAGCCTGGTAGCCGGCATTGACGAGGGTGAGGAAACGATCGGCTCGCTCCTGAGTGGGATTCTTGTCCGCCGCCTGAGTGACCGGCAGTACCACGAGTAACATCGCCAACGCGATCCTGCGCAGAGGAAGGGAAATGCTCATGATGTTTGCTATATTCCTCTGATCGCGATTGGCAAACACGCAAACGGGCGGAGCGCGCGAATGATTGGAAAAGTAATGGCCGCGCGCGGTGAGCTTTATACTTTCCGGTCGGCTGTCTCGGAATGGGTTGGAAAGTTACTCGCGAAACACCCGAAATAGTTCCGAGGCTAGGCTGACTGAGACGGCGGATTGATTCACCACCGAATACCTTCACGGACTACACAGAAAAAATACTGACGGAGCGGAACATCCCATTGCAAATCACGCTCCGGCATAATTCTGTGTGTTCCGTGTGTTCTGTGGTTTAAAACCGTGCTTCGACTCCTTCGATTCCTTCGCGAGACACTTGCCTTAAATCACGACTGGCTTTGGGACTGACTCTGGCTCGGGCCGGGCAACCGCGAGTGGAACGGACTCTGGCTTTGGGTGTGCATGCGCGGTAATTCTCCCGGGTGCGTGAGCGCGACTCGCTCGGGTTCGACGGTGACGCCGATCTTTAATTGATGCAGCCCTCCTCCGGTGAAAACGCCGCGCGTCGGACTCACGTCGGTGTAGTCGCGGCCACGGGCGACCGCGACGTGGCTCGCGCCGATGAAGCAGGTATTCGTCGGATCATAATCAACCCAACCCACCTCGGGTACAAAAATCGAGGCCCACGCATGCATTGCATCCGCCCCGAGTAATCGCGGTTGGCCGGGCGGCGGATTCGTCAGTAGGTAACCGCTCACGTACGCGGCGGGCAATCCGTGCTGGCGGGCGCAACTGAGGAAGAGATGCGTGAAATCCTGGCACACGCCACGCCGGGTTTGCAGGACTTGGACGAGCGGCGTGCTGATGTTAGTCGCCGTCGCATCAAACACAAAGTGATCGGAAAATTTCCGGCCGAGTTGGGCAATCCATTCAATCAACGGGGAGGTCTGCGCGTCGAGGCCGTCAGCAAGGATTTTTGCGCCATGGAGCAGTGGCACGGCCGGGGTTGGGTGCAGAAATTGCTCCAGTGCAAATTGGCCGCGGCTGTGAATGAGGGTCGCGAGCTGACGGCGCGTGGCGTGCAGCGGTTGGGTGATGCCAGGCAGGGGCCGCGCTTCGCTGCTGCGGCGGACGGTGCTGCGGCTGATGATGGAAAGTTCCTGGTGGGATTCGCGGAGAGAAAAAAAGTGGCGCGTATTGCCGAAATAATCCAGGCGGGTCGTGAGATCCGGGGCGGCGGGTTTGATCTCCAATTGAAAACTGATGCATTCCTGCGCCGGCTCGCTGCGTGGCTGGAGCTGCAACATTTGCCACGCCGCCGTGGCCGGCCCACTGTGCCGGTACGTCGTTTCGTGCGTGATGTGAATGGTGACCATGGGACGCGTGAAAAAAATCAGTCGGCCACCGCGTGGGAAAAATAAATTTGCGTGAGGCGATCGCTCAGATCGGCGAATCCGCTGCGGAATTCGACGAAAGTCGCCGCCGCGTGCGCGGGGTTGTTGGCGAGATCGGCGAGTTTGGTGAGACGCACGTTGCTCAACATTTGCACGGCGAGTGCGCGCAACATTGCGACGGCTTGCGGGGCGAAATTATCCGGCAGCAGGCCGAGATGATGGTGAATTTGCTGAATTTGAAAATGCAGGCCGCGGGGATTTTCCGGCGAGTGGAATAACCAGTCGAGGGCCGCTTCCGTATTCAACGAGCCGTGAAAAACATTGCGGTAGGTTGCGAGGCAACCCGAGAGATGCAGCACGGTTTGCAGGCGAAACTCCGTGGGCGGTTCACCATCGGTCGGGTGCAGCAGGCCGTGCAAGAGGGAGAGCAACTGGCTGCCGCGTTCGAGGCGGCGGCCGAGATCGAGAAAACGCCACGATGTGTCGCGGGGCATGACGTCCGCCGTCAGGCTCGCGAACGCCGAGAGTTGCTGACGCAACGCGGCACACGCTGCCGCATCGAGCGCTGCGGGGCGGCGTTGAATTTGCCGCAACGTCTGCGTGGCCTCGGGTGGCATGCGGATTTTAATCCGGTCAATCAGGTTGCAAAGTGTGTCGAGATTGGCGGCCAAACTTGACCCGCGGTTGCGGTTGGCGGCCATGTGCCGCAGAATGCCGGATTGTTGCTCGAGGGTCGCGCCCTCGGGTAC
>JANYFP010000097.1 GCA_025362555.1 Verrucomicrobiota bacterium | reverse complement strand
CAATCTCAATCAACTCAATGAAAAAATCGGCAAGTATCGCTGGACGATATGCGCGCTGGTTTTTTTCGCCACCACCATCAACTACCTCGACCGAAACGTGCTCGGTTTGTTGAAGTCGACCCTTGCCGATAGTGGAGTGTTTGGTGCCGACAAGGCGGGCCAGGAGCTGAATTACTCGACGGTGGTGATCTGTTTCCAAGTCGCCTACGCTCTTGGCATGCTGGCGGCGGGTCGCCTGATTGATCGGGTGGGCACGAAGTCGGGCTACGCGTATTCCCTCATTGGCTGGAGCGCGGCTGCGATCGGCCATGCCTTCGGACACACGACCGTCACGTTTGGTTTTTGGCGCGCGGCGCTGGGCTTCACCGAGGCCGGAAATTTCCCTGCCGCCAACAAGACGATGGCCGAATGGTTTCCGAAAAAGGAACGCGCCTTCGCCACCGGCCTGTATAATTCCGGCGCGAATGTGGGCGCGATTGTCGCCCCGCTCTGCGTGCCCTATATTGCTTCTGCCTGGGGCTGGGAGTGGGCCTTCATTCTCACCGGAGTCGTCGGCCTGATCTGGTTGTTTTTCTGGTACACGATGTATGCTTCGCCCGCGGCCAAGTTGCAAAGTGGTCAGCTCAAGCAGGCGGAGTACGATTATATTCACAGTGATCAGGATGAACAGGCCGCCGAAAAATCGGATGCGGGTGCGGTTAAAATAACCTGGGCGCGCTTGATGGGCTTCCGCCAGACCTGGGCTTTCGTCGTGGGCAAATTTACGACGGACCCGATCTGGTGGTTTTTTCTATTCTGGCTGCCAGCCTTTCTCACCGGGGAAAATTCCCGGAAAGTCGCCGCCTTTCTGGCAGCCAATCCAAATTATGTGGGGGATAAAGCGGATGTCCCAGGTGTGATCAGTTGGCCGTTTGCCGTGGCGGTGGTTTATACCGTGTCCACCGCCGGTTCCATTTTTGGCGGCTGGCTGCCTAAGAAATTCATTAACGGCGGCATGAACGCCAGCAAAGCCCGCAAACTCGCCATGTTCATTTTTGCTCTCTTTCCGCTGACGGTGTTGCTCGCCTCCCGGCTGGGTGAAATCAATACGTGGTTTGCCGTGGCGACGATCGCAATTGCCTGCTCCGCACACCAAGCGTGGTCGGCCAACATGTTCACCACTGCCTCAGATATGTTTCCGAAGAATGCCGTGGCGTCCGTGACCGGCATTGGCGGCATGGCCGGAGCCATCGGAGGAATTCTGATCGCTCGCGCAGCGGGATTACTGCTCCAACATTATTCCGCGCTGGGGAAAATCGAACAGGGTTACGGCATTTTGTTCATCGTCTGTGGTTCCGCCTATCTTACCGCGTGGATCATTATGCATCTCCTCGCTCCTCAGTTTACACAAATCGAACTGACGTAATTTCGCTAGGGGCGTTCGCGGACGTATAAACCGAAACGCCCCGGCATCAATCACGTGCTCGATCAGGGGTAATCCATCCGGTTGCATGAAAATAAAACTTCCTTCCCTCCTCGTCTTCTTCGCGCTGGCCGCCACCACGCAGGCGGCCGTGAAATGGAATGATGTTCTCCGGCAGCCGGCGGAGTGGTACGCCGGTGCGGAAGCCCGAACCATCGCGGACAGCGTGCTGCTTTATCAGACTGAATCGGGCGGCTGGCCGAAGAATCACGATATGACGGTGCCACCCGACGAAGCGTTTCTCGCTGAGACTAAGCACGATCATCGCGCACCGACCATCGACAACAACGCGACGACAACGCAAATCCAGTTTCTTGCTCGCGTCGCCGAGGCGCAGGACGATGCCCCTGCCCGGCCCGCAGTGCTGCGGGGCCTCGATTATTTGCTCGCGGCCCAATACGCCAACGGCGGCTGGGCCCAATATTATCCGAGTATCGCCGGCTACTACACGCACATCACTTATAACGACAATGCGATGGTGAATGTCCTCAATGTTCTTCGCGACGCCAGTGTCGGCGCGCCACCGTATGCTTTTCTCGACGCCGAGCGCCGGACCAAGGCCGCGGATGCGGTTCAGCGTGGGACGGCCTGTATTCTTCGGACGCAGATCAACCAGAACGGCAGTTTGACCGGATGGTGTGCGCAATACGACGAGACGACATTTGAGCCCGCCTGGGCGCGTAATTTTGAACCGCCCTCACAGTCCGGTGACGAGAGCGTGGCGCTGGTCCGTTTTTTAATGGGCATTGAAAAACCTTCCCCCGAGGTGATCGCCGCCATCGATGGCGCGGTCACTTGGCTTCATGCCGTGCCGGTTCACGGCCTGAGAATTGACAACACTGTAGGTGCTGACGGGAAAAAAGACCGTCACGCGGTTGAGGATTCTTCTGCCCCCGCGCTCTGGGCCCGCTTCTACGAACTGGGCACGAATAAACCAATATATGTCGGACGGGACAAAGTCATCCGCTATGATTATAACGAAATCGAACGTGAGCGTCGCATCGGTTATAATTATCTGGGTTCGTGGCCCGCTAAGCTGATTCTGGAAGATTATCCCCGCTGGCGGGAGAAAAATAATCTGCCATGAGACTGGTTTCATGTCGCGGCAGGCCTCCGTGCCGGCCTGTTCCGTCGATCCGGCAGGCGCGGAAGCCTGCCGGGACCAAAGCGCTTTCTCTTTTCTTGTTTTTTGTGGGAGCAAGCTTGCTCGTGACGTCCGTGCACGCGGCAAAAATCCCGCCCGATGTCGTGGTCGCCGCCGACGGCACCGGTAAATTCACATCGCTACAAGAAGCCATCTCCGCCGCCCCGATGCGCACCGGTCGCGACGATCCGCGCTGGGTTATTTTGGTCAAGGCCGGCACTTATCACGAGCGGATCTATGTTCAACGCGAGCGCGGTAATATCGCAGTCATCGGAGAAGATGCGGCGACGACCGTCATCACGTACGACCTAAACGCCAACCTTCTCGGCCCGGATGGTAAAGCGATTGGTACTTTTCGCACTCCGACGGTGCAGATCGACGGTGACGGCATGGTCTGGGAAAATATCACCATCGCCAATAGCGCGGGCCCGGTCGGCCAAGCGCTCGCCTTGCGGGTCGACGGTGATCGCGTCGTGTTCAGAAACTGTCGTTTGCTCGGTTGGCAAGACACCCTGCTCGTCAATCGCGGCCGCCAGTATTTCACGGACTGCTATATTGAGGGTCACGTGGATTTTATTTTCGGGGCGGCAACGGCGTATTTCGAGCGCTGCCATATTTATTGTCTGAAGGACGGGTTTATCACTGCTGCTTCGACGCCCGAAGGTCAGCCTGGTGGTTTCGTTTTTTCTGATTGCCGGATCACCGGCGCCGACGGAGTGAAATCCTACCTCGGCCGGCCGTGGCGTAATTTTGCCAAAACTATTTTCCTTCGCACTGAAATGTCTGGCGTGGTGCGCGCCGAGGGCTGGCAAAATTGGAATAAGCCCGACGCGGAAAAAACGACTTTCTATGCTGAGTTTGGCAATACCGGAGCCGGGGCCAGTCCGTCCACTCGCGTTCCATGGGCGAAGCAATTGGACGCAACGGAAGCCGCCGCCTTTACCTCAGGAAAAGTCCTTGGCGGGCTCGATGGATGGAATCCCGCTCAGCCATGAGCACGATCATTCGGCTCCTGTTTCTTGCGCTCTTCCCGGCCATCGGGTTGGTCGCGGATTCTGTCGGCCCAAAAATTCCGCATCTCGTGCTCGTCGGCGATTCCACGGTTACGGATCGCATTGGCTGGGGTCTCGGTTTTCGCCAGTTCGTGAATGACGGCGCGACCATCAGCAACACCGCGCAAAATGGCCGCAGCTCAAAAAGTTTTATCGCCGAAGGCTTTTGGACCAAAGCCCTCGCTTTGAAGGGCGACTATTATTTGATCCAATTCGGGCATAACGATCAACCGGGCAAGGGCTCGGATCGCGAGACTGATCCCGCGACGACTTACCCGGAAAATATGGCGCGTTATATTGACGACGTCCGAGCGCTCGGCGCGACGCCCATCTTGGTGACGTCACTGACCCGGCGTAGTTTTTCCAAGACAGACCCCGGCCGGATCGATTCAACTCTTTTGCCCTACGTTGAAGCCGTAAGAAAACTTGCTGCGGAGAAAAACGTTCCGTTGATCGACCTCAACGCGCGCAGTCTTGCTCTGTGCGAATCACTTGGTCAGGTGGAAACAGCGAAGCTGAATCCCGCGAAACCAGACGGCACCTTTGATACGACCCATCTCGATGCGAACGGCAGTGTCGTGTTCGCTCGTCTCGTGGTCGAAGAGTTGCAGCGAGTGGTGCCGGCACTTGCCCCCGTTTTGCTTTCAGAGCCGCGCGCCGCAAAAATTACCGATCTCGAATATGGCCAGGCGGGAGGTGAAAAACTGCTGCTCGATGTCAGTGTGCCAGCGGGTAACGGCCCGTTTCCCATTGCGATTTTGGTTCACGGTGGTGGCTGGAGTCGCGGGGATAAAAGCGGCCTCGATGAACCGACCAAGAGCGGCGACATCACTCCGTGGTTCGCGCCGTTGACCGCCGCTAAATTCACCTGGTTCTCCGTTAACTATCGGCACGCGCCGAAGAATCGTTGGCCCGCGTGTTTCGAGGATGTGCAGACTGCGATCCGCTGGGTGAAGGCACACGCCACCGAGTTCAAGGGCGATTCCTCGCGCATCGCCCTGTTCGGTCATTCGGCTGGCGGTCATCTCGTGTGCCTCGCGGCGACACTCGACGACGATAGCGTGCGGGTGCAAGCGGTCGTTGGTTATGCGCCAGTGACGAATCATGAACAGGATCTGCCGGTGCGTGGCGGCCTCAGTCTTTCGCTGCAAAATCTCCTCGATCGGCCGAAAGAATTGACGCCGGAATCACTTGGTTTGTTGCGCGAAATTTCGCCGCTCAATCATGTGCGGCCGGGCCTGCCGCCATTTTTGCTGATCCACGGCGATGCCGATAAGACGGTGCCGATTCAACAGTCGCTCGACTTTCAAGCGAAGCTCCGCGCCAGTGACGTGCGCTGCGATCTGATGATCATCCCGGGCGCGCCACACGCTTTGGCCTCGTGGGAAAAGATCTCTCCCGACTATCCCGCCCGCATGATCGAGTGGCTCAGACAAAATTTGACGGCGAGTCCGTGACTGATTTCGCGCCAAACAACCTGGTGCTGAATTTACCGTGAGGCGCGACCGAGGATATTGGTACAGCGTGGGGAGTCGGGGGAAGGGCGGACATCATCGCACGGGTTACTTTTCTCTGATTATTTTTTGGTCAGTTTAAGGCTGATGATTTCATAGGGCCGGAAGGAAACGTGCTTTCCGGGACGAGCGTCGGTCGCGATCTTGCCATCGAGACCGCACGCGGTGGCAGTCCAGCCAGGAGCGAGTTGCAAAATGGCCCGACCACTCTGGCCCGCGACCTCGTGCAACCGTAATATCCAGCTGCTGCCCTTGATGGGTTGTGCCCATGCGGGGATGAGGGTCGACGCGCCTATTATTCCTAGCAAACCAGCGGAACACGACTTGCCGCGATACGTCATCGGCGTGGTGTAGAGTGAATCGGCCAGGGTCGCAGGTTGCTGATCGATGGGAGCGGTAAGATCATAGCTCCCGATTGCGAGCCGGATGACATGCCGGCCCTGGTCGGTGAAAGTGGAAGTCGGTTGGTGCCGGCTGAGTCCGGCGGGAGCCGCGTAGCGGTGATCATCATAACCGGTGAAGCGCGGACTGCGAACCAGCGAAACGGTGAGTTCGCCATCGCGGGCGAGGAAGCCGTATTTTGATTCGGTGATGAGCGCAAGGCCCTCGCGTTCGCCATCGTTAGCCACCGCGGCCCAGCGGCTACCGGGCACCTCCCACTGCGCTTCGGTCGTAACCTGTCCGGGTTTTTGACCGCGGAGCACACTGCCAAACGGTGCACCGAAACGGGCGTTGCTGCCGCGGTAAGCTGTCGGAAAATGCAGTTTTAGCAGTGTGTGTTGCTCATGCCAGTCGAGCTCCGCCTCAATTCGCAATACCGCTTCTCCGGCTTGCAGAATATAACGCAGTGTCAGCTGGCTCGCTTTGCCCAGCTTGCGCTCGACCACGAGGATGGCACGGTCTGGCTGGTTGGACTCGATGCGAATGGTCGCGCGCCCGGTCACCGGCCGACCAAGGGCGAGTGAGTGTTGGTCGATATCCCACGAATCATAGTTCGCCGGAATGTCCGGATAAAGTACGGCCTGCGCGGCCGGTCCGGTGAACGCGATTTCCCGACCTTCCACGCTAAGTCTTCGCAACCAGCCGTCGGTTCCAAGCTTCGCGCGCACGCGATCGTTCGTCAAAACGCGCTCGTGCGCGGTCACGGGAATCGGTGTGACAAGCAAAGTTTTTCGCGGGACACCGGTGAGCGGCGGCAGTTCGGCCCAAAGTGGTTTTCCCTCGGCTGGTCTCACCCAACCGCGCCAGGTTTGCGCGAGCGGATTAAAGACATGCCAGTCGCCCGTGCTCTTTTCCAATACGCTTTGGGCCTGGGCAAATTCCTCGCGAGCGAGACGCGCAAGCTCGGGGACGCTTTCGGCATAGACTTCAGCGACGGAACTCCCCGGAAGATTATCGTGAAATTGTGCGAATACCAATCGACGCCAGGTCGCCGTGAGGTCAGGCGACTGGCCGGTCGCGACCGCCACCGCTTCACGCACTTGCAGCGCACGTTCCAGGGAACGGTACGCGGCCTTGAGATCACCGTGCGTCGTGTAGGTGCCACGGTGATACTCGAGGTAACACTCGCCTTGGTGAACGGGTAATTGTCGGCGGTGCTTCGCCAGTCGTGCGAAAAACGTTTCGGGCTGGTCCCACTTGATCGCGGGAGTATCCGCCAGCGCGCTGAGCCGTCGCACCCGCTCGCACATCTCCTCGGTCGTGCCGCCGCCGCCATCGCCATATCCCGTGGGGTGGAGAAATTCCTGATGCACTCCGGCCTGCGCGTGGCCGTTGGCACTGGCGTGCAGTTGAGCAAGATCAATCTGGTTATTGTAGCCGGCATCCTGGGTTACATGCGCGATCACTTCGCTGCCATCGGTGCCGCGCCAGACAAAGCTGCTGTGAGGAAAGCGATTGAGGCCGTTCCAGGTGAGCTTGGTGGTGAAGAACCACTCGACCCCGGCTAAGCGCATGAGCTGCGGCAGGCATCCGCTGTAGCCGAAGACATCCGGCAGCCACAACAGCCGCGCCGGCCGGCCACTCAGCCGGGAGAATTCATTTTGCCCCAGCAGAAAACTTCGCGCGAGTGCTTCGCCGCAGGGCAGCAAGGTATCGCTTTCCACTTCCAGTGCGCCGGTGGCTTCCCAGCGGCCCGATGAAATTCGTTGTTCGATCGCGCGGGCTAACGCGGGTGCACGGCGCTCGACCGCACGATAGCTCGCCGGTTGGCTGTAGGCGAAACGAAATTCCGGATAGAGCGTCATGAGCCGGTCCATCGTGGCAAACGTGTGCACGGCCTTGGCCTCGCCCATGCGTTCCGGCCACAGCCAAACGAGATCGATGTGGGCGTGGCCGGTGAGCACGGCGTGCACGGGCGAACGGGGCGCGCGGAATTCGCGGAAAATCTTTTTCAGGGCGTGGCGAAGTGCGCCGAGGCCGGACCGATCATGGCGGTCCAATGCCGCGGACAAACGGTGCAGCAGCACGCGGTAAACTGGGGTGGCCTGATCGACGGAAGGTTGCAGTCCGGCCCGCGAGAGTTCTCGCGCTGGCGCAGGTTGCTGGCGAGCGCGCAGGTGCATCATCAAATCAAACAGACACTGAAGATCGTGGTGCACCGCCCAGGCCTCGTCATTGCGGCTCACTAAAAATGCGCCGTCGAAAATGCTGCCTTGCGGAGAAAGTCCGGTGGCTTCCGGGTGCCAGATCGCGGATTGGCAACAATAGGCTTCGACCCAAACTTCACGCGCGCCCGGTGGCAGGGCAACGCGGCGGTGAGCGACGTCGAAACCGTAGTAGGGCGTACCGTCGACGTGCAGCGTGGCTTCGCCTTGATCGCGCCACTCAAGGTAACGTCCCGCCGAATTCGACGGCAGGCGCACCCGGTACCAGCGTTGGTCGTAAAGCCGCCCCCACGCCGTGCCGGGTACGACGGCGCGCAGTGGTGAGCCATGAGCGATGGCGAGCGACCGGTGTTCTTCGGTGGGTGCAGTGGCTTCGACGCTTAGCGCAGTGCGATCCCCCCAGATGGTTTCTCGCACTCTCCGCAGAGCTGATTCGACACGGTTGGGCACGAGCTGGAGAAACACGTTGGGCTTTAAGCGCGGCATGAAGTTGGGCTAAGTTGCGAGTGCGACCGGTGGAGAATTGGAATCGGATACAGCAACAAAGCATCCGGCGGCGCAACCGCAGGGAGCAGTTATGCAACGAGGCGCATAAAATAGCTCCACTCGCGGAGCTTGGCAGAATGCGACGAAAGGTTCAGCGTGCAGTTCGATGAAACCGGTTACCCTCGGTGATGTTGCCCGCGTGGCGGAAGTGCACAAGGCGACGGCCGCCCGCGCGCTTAATCATGATCCGCGCATCAGCCCTGCGACGCGGCTTAAAGTCGAGGAGGCGGCGAAGATCCTCGGCTATCGCGTCAATCATCTCCTCGCAGCGTGGATGAGCACGCGTCGCAATAAAGTGCCGGTGGCGAATGCGGTGATCGCCTACGTCACCGGCAATCCCACGCGGTACGGCTGGCGTCCGCCGACGTCGGATCTCCCTGACTTTCACCCGGGTGCCTGTACTCGGGCACAGGCCGCGGGATTTACCGTTGAGGATTTTTGGCTGCGCGAAAAGGGAATGACGCCCGAACGCTTCACGGGGATTTTGCGGGCGCGAAATATCCAAGGGGTGCTCATTGGCCGGCTGCCCGGTCCTTACACGATGCTGCTCGAATATGACTGGAGTAATTTTTCCGTAGTCGCGCTGGGAATTTCCCTCGCTGCCCCGATTTTCCATCGCGTGCGCGAAAACCATTTCTACACGGCGAGCCTCGCGGCAGCGCAATGTTTTCAACGCGGCTTTCGTCGGATCGGCCTGGCGTTCGACCGGGCCGATGATTTCGGCCGAATGAATGACATGTGGGTCGGTGGTTTTTTGAGCGAGCAGGTGAAGTGGCCCAAGAATGTTTATCGTCTGCCTCCCTTGCTCAGCCACGCGGCGAACCGCGCCGAGTTCATGGTTTGGTTTAAACGGCATAAGCCCGATGTGATAATCGCCAGTCAGGCCAATCCCCTGGGTGATTGGTTGGCCGCAGAAAAAATCCGCGTGCCTGAAGAGGTCGGTCTGGTTGACCTGCGCTGCTACGATCCGCACGCGGGTAACACCGGCGTGCATTACGATTTTTCACAGACGGGCGCGGTGGGGGTCGAGACTTTGATTGGGTTGATGCACCGCCAGGAACGCGGTGTGCCGGCGCGACCTCATGAGATTTTGATCCAAGGTGAATGGATCGAGGGCCGCACGCTCGGTTCGCCGCCGGTGCGGCGGCGCTGATCGCGCGCTGCCAGCGCCGCAATTAAGACTGCACTGGCGACGGCGTTGGGCGCTTGAGAAAATGCCACGCCAGCCAGCCAGCGGCGAGGGGATGAAGGCACGCTCCGACAAAAAAAGGCACATCGTAACCAAAGTGGTCGATGATCGTGCCCACAACGGAGTTGAAGAAAATCGAAGTGGCGCCGCCGAGGGCACTCATGAACCCGATCGCGGAGGCGAGTGCTTGTCGCGGCACCAACGCTCCCATGAAAATCGAGCTCATGTTCAACCACGTGGCGCACATGATCCACGTCAGCGTAATCAGCAAAATTGCCACTGGTTCGGAGTGAGCGAAGGGCAATAGAAATGCCGCCGGTGCCAAGGCGGTGGCGCAAAGTATCAGGACAAGCCGGGCTTTCGGGGCGGTCCAACCGCGACTGATCAGACGGTCGGAGAATGCGCTTAGGCCGAGGGCGACCACGACGTACACCAGCGGAGGAATCCACGTCAACTGACCCACGCGGGCCAGGCTCAGGCCGATGCGTTCCTGCAGAAATGCGGTCTGCCAATACTGGAAGAAGAACCAAAATGGATCCGAGATGACGCGAGCGAGAATCAGAGCGCGCACCGGAGGCAAGGCGAGCAACAAGCGCAGCCGGGCGAGGAGACTTAATTCTTGAGCCGTTGGTATCACGGCATCTGGCTCCGGCGCCGGTGGCTGGCCCGCGATGTGATTGGCGTGCCACCACAGCGTGGCGATACCGAAACCGGCGAGACCTGGAATCAGGAACGTCCAGCGCCAGCCGAGGCCGAGCGTGACGGCGGCCACAAAAGGTGGACATAAAATATAGGCGCTTTGCTGGACCGTGTTGGCCAGCGAGTACGCCAATGCGCGACGCTCCGAAGCGAACCAGGTGAAAATTGCCACCGTAATTGCGGGCACCACCCCGGCCTCGGCGACACCGAGGACAAAACGGGAGATGGTAAATTGAGTGAG
>JANYFP010000094.1 GCA_025362555.1 Verrucomicrobiota bacterium | reverse complement strand
GTGCGAGACGTACGCAGGACGGTGGCCGCAGAGTCTTTGACTGTGACGGTGACTTGCTTCACTGCGGTGGGATAAGCGGCCGCGGAAAACGCGTAATTGTAGACGTTGCTCGTCACGTTGCCCAAGGCGTCGGTCACCGTGTCGAGGGTGCCGTCGGTGTTGTAATGATAAGTCGTGGTGGCCGGAGCAGGGCCGCCTACGCCAACGGTATTACTCAACAAATTATTGGTGGCGGAGTCGTAGGTGAAAGACTGAGTGCGGCCATCCGGGTCAGTAATTTGCGTCGGGGCGCTAAGGGCATTATAAGTGGTGCGGCTCGTGTGCCCGGTGGTCGGATTCGCCGGATCTTCCGCGAGGCTCGCTCCGACGGTTTGGACGGTGACGTTGCCGCGAGCATCGTACGCCATGGACTTCGTGTTGCCGAAATGATCGGTCTCAAACTTCACCCAATCGCTGTCGGGATAATAGCTGAATGTGGTTTGCGCGCCGAGCGGATCGATCTTCGTCGTGACGTTACCACGATCATCGTAATAGAAGGTCGAAGCGTGACCGAGGCGATCGGTGACCTTTTCGAAACGGCCGGTGACATTGATGCCATGCTCAAAGACGGTTTCCTTGCCGTCGGCGTCGATCTGTTTGATCAGTTTTCCGTCGGAGTCGAATTCGCTGCGGAGTGCCGCGACGCCGCGTGGATCGATGATCTTCGTGAGGTAGTACGGAAATGAGGCGTTCTCGTATTTGAACTGGGTGGTGTTGAGTTCCCGGTTGGCGAACGTTTCGAGGCGACCCGAAGTATCGTAGGTGTAATCGAGGTCCTTGCCGGCGGGATCGCGGATATAATCCACGCGACCGGTGGTGTCGCGGTGAATGGTAGCCGAAGTGACGATGTTGCCAGAAGGCGCAGTTTGAGTGCTGACGATTGACGTAACGCGATCCTGGGCGTCGCGATTGAGCACGAGGGTATTGCCCGTGAGATCCTCCAACTGGAGGAGACCGAGGCGTTCATCGACGATGAACTTGGTGCCATCCTTGGTGGTGAGACGGAATCGAGTTGGGTTGTAAGTCGGAGCGAACGGATCGGAGGCGTCATCGGTACGCAGATCCTGATCTCCCGTACCGTGAATCCAAAAATGATCGTCTAGCGTTCCTGCAGCCGTGATTGGCTCAAGCGTGGAGCTGGTATCCCCGAGCGGGTAGAATTTATAGAGACCATCGGAGTTCACCACGGCGAAGGAAGCGTTGTCGGGATCGCCGGAGCGTTTCTTGACGTAGGCACCGCCGCGGAACCGATGAGATTCCCCATCGGGCATCGTCACGGTCACGATACGATCGATGACAGAATCGACGTAATAAAATTGGATACCCGCGCCAGCCTGCGGTGTTTGATACCAGGCGCTGCCGAGATTGCGGTTTTTCTGCACGCGGACATTGTTGACTGCGATGCGCCAGCCAGGACCGAAGTCCCCTACCCGCGTATCGCGGCTATCGTAGGTGCGCGTGACCGAAATCGGAATGCCCGCGACGGGAACTTTAAGGTCCTCGAAGGCGAGCGTGAACGCCCCAACCTTCATGTTGCCTTCGACGACGACCGTGATCGGGCCGGCGATGTTAGTTGTCAGCGAAGCATCGGTGGCACGCAGTTGCAATTCGTAGATGCCGTTGATCAGGCGGGTCGGATCAAAAGTACCGAGGGGACCGGGAATGGCGGCCGATGCCCCCACCGATGGGCTGCCGACGAGGTTCGAGCCGGTGGCAAATTGCGTCCACGGTTCAACGGCGGTGCCTTCAGCAGTTTTTAAGCGATAGTCTAAGACCCATCCCGTGAGCGATGGCTCGGCGACAATTCCGGTAATGGCGAGCGGCGCAGAAATTCGCGTTCCATCATCGGGCGTGAAGATTTCCACTGCGGGTGGCCCATTGTAAGTGCCGGCCGTAATGGTCGAAGCCGAGGACGTGGCAGTCGATGCAGTGGAGGTTGTGGCTTTAGCTGAGAGGCTATGCGAGCCTGCGGAAAAGCCGCCGGTCACGGTGAAGGTATAAACCGAGCCGCCGATGCTGTCGGCGGTGGTGCGCTCGCCGAGTTTGGTGGCGCCATCGAAAAATTCAACCTTCGTGATCGTGCCTTGGGCGGTCGTGGCATTGGCCTTAAGTGAGATCGGAACCGAAGCGACGAGCGTGGAACCATTCACCGGACTGGTGAGGGCAACAACGGGAAGAACAACGGTGGCGGTGACTCGAATCGGCGCAGAGATTGCAGCGGAGGTGTCTGCGGCGATAGCTTTCGCGGTCAGGTCATGCGACCCAGCGGAAAGACCTGAGGCAATCGTGAGTTCGTAGCTGGAGCCTGCGACAGGAATGGTCGATTCACCGAGTTTCGTGACACCGTCAAAGAATTCGATTTTCGAAATGGCACCCGCCGAATAAGTCGCCGTGGCGGCGAGTGTAAACGAGGCGCCAGCGGTGAGGGTTGAGTTATTGGCCGGAGACGTGAGCGCGATGACGGGGAGAATCGGCACAATCTTGATCATCACTTCGCCTGATGTTGCCACACCTCCGGCGTTGTCGGTGACGACGGCCGTTAGCGGATGATATCCGAGAGTGAAGCCGGCATTCACCGTGAAGTTATAGGCGAGTGGCTGACCCACTTGAGCGGTCGTGGCTTCACCGATCTTGATCGTGCCATCGAAGAATTCGACCTTGGCCACCGTCCCATCGGTGTCCCCCGCAAGAGTGCCGAGTGTGAGGGGGCTACTGACGATGAACGTACTGCCGGAAGCGGGAGAGATAAAAGTTATGGTCGGTGCGGCATTAGTCGCAAATGGATCTTTGCCGGCGCTGTCCGCTGCATAGATGTCGCTAATTTCAGTTGGTGTCAGCGGTCGTTTGTACAGGGAGAGTTCATCGATGCCACCTTTGAAGCTGGCATAGCTATTGGGGAGGCTGCCCACCCACAACTGGTAGCTGGGGCCGGTCCTTGCGATTAAGCCCGTGGGCAAAATCGATTCTGACTTCATCGAACCGTTTTTATACACCCGGGCCACTCCGCTCACCTTGTCGTAAGTATACGCCAAGTGCACCCAGTTGCCGTTTTCTCCCGACAA
>JANYFP010000089.1 GCA_025362555.1 Verrucomicrobiota bacterium | reverse complement strand
TGCGCAATCTCCGCGCGTGGATTGAACGCCACCAGATCGAGGCCGTATTGAGCAATTGGAGCGCCACTCCGAAAATGCTGCGATCAATCGGTCTGCGAATTCCTGAAGACATCGGCATCGCGACTTTGGATCAAAAACCAGATCAAGGCGCCGTGGCCGGCATCCGCCAAAGCCATGAACCAGTCGGTGAATGCGCCGTGGAAGCATTGGCCTTGCTCATGAAAACGAACCAGAAGGGACAAACGACCATCCCCCGCACTACTTTGGTCGACGGCCATTGGCAGGACGGTCCCGAACTCCCGGTAAAACACTCCGCCACGAAGCACGCTTAGCGGTATGGTCCGACGAGAAATCCGCGTTGAACAGTGAGCGCACGACGGGCGAAGTAAAAGCAAGTGGCTTACAGCACGATCAAATTCACTGCTACTGTTTAATTTCTAACTGCCGTACCCCCGCGTTACGCGGAATCAGCCCCGAGGCCAGTCCCCAGTTCGAAAACCCGATTCGAGCGGACAAAGAATTGCAAATTCAGAGTCTTGCGCACCGCGCCGGCAAATGCATGTCTTATCCGTCATGAATGCCAAAGTTCACCCGTTCACCAATCATCAGTCTGCCCGCACTCCATTGCGTCCACTCCTAGCGGCGCTCGCCGGTGCCCTGGCCTTAGTGGCCGGTGGTTGCTCCAGTCCGGTCGAGGGACCGACGGATCCGAAGGAATTTATTGTGCAACGCCGCAATTGGACCACCGGTGAATCTGCGCCGACCCGACCGGACTCAGCCGCACCCGCCGTCGCCACGCCAGTCCCGGCGGACGCTCCTACGGCA
Organism: Verrucomicrobiota bacterium; assembly: GCA_025362555.1. Classification (GTDB taxonomy): domain Bacteria; phylum Verrucomicrobiota; class Verrucomicrobiia; order Opitutales; family Opitutaceae; genus Lacunisphaera. Next base: position 9,700 of record JANYFP010000089.1, on the reverse strand, counting down.
GCTCCAGCGCCAGGCAAGCTCTAGCTTTAAACGACGTCCAAAGTTCGCTTCATTTGAGCCGCGCGTTCAGTTCGGCCGTGGTAATAGTGCGTTCAACATACGTAAATGTGCCTGAGCTTTTGACTTCGCGCGCGGCATCCAGGATCCCACTCATCGCCGCCCGATAGAGCGACGCCGCCAGGCTAACCCGTTTAACGCCCGCCGCTGCGAGATCGGCAACGGTGAATCCTTTGCCTGCAACCGAGGCCATCACGTTCACCGGCTTGGAAACTGCAGCGCAGACTCGGCGCACCGCCGCAAGATCAGGCAGCCCAGGTGCAAAAAGCACATCGGCGCCGGCCTGTTCGTACGCCTGCAAGCGACGAATCGTGTCATCGAGATCCGGGTTTCCTCGAATGAAATTTTCCGCTCGAGCGGTGAGCGTAAAGGGCAACGACAACGCGCGCGCAGCTTTAACCGCCGCCACCACCCGATCGCAGGCCTCCGCCAGATCAAAGAGCGGCACCGCCGGATTCCCCGTTGCGTCCTCAATCGATCCGCCCACCAAACCCACCGCCGCCGCGAGCGTGATGGTTTCACCCACCTCGCGCGGGGTAGCGCCAAATCCATTCTCCAAATCTGCAGCCACCGGCACCTCGACCGCTTCGACGATCAGACGCGCATGAGCCAGGACCTCGTCGCGCGTGACGCACCCGTCGCGCCGGCCGAGTGTTGCGGCATGGGCCGCGCTCGAAGTAGCCAACGCGGAAAATCCTTCTGCCGCCAGCAGTCGGGCGGACGCACCATCCCACGGATTGGGGAAAATAAATATTCCCGGCTGCGCATGAAGCGCACGAAAATGCTCCGCCTTTTCTTTCTGGTTCATGGAAGCAAGGTGATACAATCGCTGCTTCCTCCACCGCAATGACGAAGGCGACAAACGATCAGCGAAGAGAGCACAATTCAACCCTTTCGGATGAGCACACTTTTTGGCCGCCAGCGTTCATCGCGCATTTGTCGTGAATAGAACCGACCGATTCGGGATATCAACGACTGAGATCACGAAAACCCGTCCGTTCATTCCCTTCAAGTCCGCTAGGTCCTCGCCTCATACACCTCGCGAACCGAGTCCCTCAGCAATACGATCAGAGTAAAAACTCCCAGCACGGTGCCAAAGGGAAATTGACCACAATTGATGCCCGCCACGATCAACGAAAAAACTCGATGCTTTTTCCGCTGAATGAACCAGCCCGAGAGCAAGTTCCCCACTCCACCGGCGACGAGCAGCGTGCCGAAGACAAAATAAAACCACCTGAAGATCCCGAAAATCTGCTCTGGCGGCGGACCGCCGCCCTTTTGATTTTTCCACATCTCGGGATTCGTCATGATCGTATGCATCAGGGCAAAATGAAGCGCGAGAAAACCAAGCCCAACGACGGCCATGCCCGCGACGACAAAGTGGAAAATCGCCAGCAATCGCAGATGGTCCACGTCTGTCTTTCGCTGGTCGCGCATCAATGGGGGCAAGTCGGTCATGTTAAACGGTGTCTGATCATAAAGCGGTATGGCACGCGAGCGAGCGCGGATTATACGGTTCGAGAGAAGTCGCCCCCACCCCCAACTGCGCGCCTTCTCACGCGCGCGGGTGCGCTTTGCCGTAGATCTCCTTGAGGCGCGCGACACTCGTGTGCGTGTAGATCTGCGTCGTCGTCAAGCTGGCGTGGCCGAGTAATTCCTGCACAACGCGCAAGTCCGCCCCGGAGTTCAGCAGGTGGGTGGCGTATGAGTGACGCAATTTGTGCGGCGAAAGATCCATCGGCAAATCCGCGAGAGCCAAATATTTTTTCATCAGCAACTGCACCGCCCGCACCGGCATGCGCTGATGAGCCTTCGTGACCACTACGGGATCGGTCGGTGCGGAGTTGCGCGCAAACTCATCGCGGAATTTTTTCATGACCGCCATCGCGACGGCGCCGAGCGGACAAATCCGCTCCTTGCGTCCCTTGCCCAGCACCCGCGCGCTACCCGCACTGAAATCCACCGATCCATAATTGAGCGCGACGAGTTCACTCACCCGCAAGCCGCCGCCGTAAAGCAGTTCGAGCACGAGGCGGTCGCGCCACGCACTCAACGCATCCAGCGTTTCATTCTGCAGCAATCGCGTCGGCCCACTGAGGAGCAAAGTCATCTGGGCTTCCGTCAGGAATTTCGGCAGCGCCTTTTCCAATTTCGGCAGCGGCACGCCGGCAAAGGGATTCTCCCTCACGCGGCCACGCTGCATCCAGAAACGAAAAAAAGTGCGCAGGGCTGAGACATGATTATGCAGCGTGCGGCGTTTGAATCGGCGTTGCGCCTCAATAATAAAATCACGCGTGTCGCAGGGCGTCAGCGCGGTGAAATCAGCCGTGCCCCGCTTGCCCTGCGTCAGCCAAAGATAGAAATCAGCGAAAGCCTGGCTGTAATTGCGCACCGTGTACGCCGAGTAACGCCGTTCTTTTTCGAGATAATCCAAAAAGGGCTGCAACCAATCGCTGACGACGGCCTCGGGCAACACCGGCGTTGCGACTGTTTCGGAGCGCGGGCGCTTCATCGATGTGTCGTCTCCGCCATCTGATTCCGAGTCGTATTCATTTCGTATGGTGAGGGTGTTTCGTAGGTCACTGGATCGAAACTTTCCGGAATTTCCGTGCTAGGCGGTGAGACCGAATTGGGTGATTAAGGCCGATTGCCAACCGGCGCGCCACCCGTTGCGTTCACTTTTGTTTCGACCTCGCGCATCACGCGGTCGCTTTCCTTGCGCAGAGCGCTTTCGGGATCGAGCCCTTTTACGCGCGCGGCCGCCGTGATTTCAAACAGCATCCGGCCCAACGTGGCTTCATCGAGGCGCGCGCCCAGCGACTTCACTTGCGCGGTGTCAAAAACGCCCTCCGTCGGAAGCGCCTTCTTCTCGATTCGTTTCGCGACTTCCTCGGCAAACATCAGCGCCGGCAGGCGCGGCGGCAGTTGCTTGAAAAGCGTCGATTCCGATTTTCCCGCAGCGGCTTTTTCGCCGGCCTTCACTTTTTCCCAGACCTCCATGACTTGCGCCGAGGTGTCCACTTTGTTCGCGCCGAAAACGTGCGGATGCCGGCGGATCAGTTTGTCGTTAACCTCCCGGGCGACGTCCTCAAAGTTGAATTCACTCCGCTCGGTGGCGAGTTGCGCGTGGAAGACGACTTGGATCAGGACATCGCCCAGTTCCTCGCGCATGTGCGGCAGGTCCATGCGGTCGATGGTATCGAGAAGCTCGCTGCACTCGTCGATCAGGCAGCGGGTCAGCGTTTGGTGGGTTTGCTCGCGATCCCACGGACAACCGTCGGGGGCGCGGAGCCGGGCGATAGTGCGGCACAAATCTTCGATGGCGCTCATTGAGCCGCAGGAATTACCACGGAACCGACGGAACACACGGAAAAACCGTGGCAATTTGGTTTTGCTTCACGATCAGCAGTGTATTCCTTGATGCGACTGCATGGACAAATTGACTGAAATCATGGCGCACAAGCGGAGCGAAATCGCCCCGCTCATCCGATCCGTCTCTTCCGCCGAATTGACTGAGCTCAATCGCGTCCTGCCCAAGCCGCCCTCGTTCCTCCAAGCCTTGCGCCGGCCCGACGGCCAGCTCGCCATCATCTCCGAGATCAAGCGGCGTTCACCCTCCGCCGGGGCGATCAAAGAAAATATTGCGGCGCTCGACCAGGCCTTGCGTTACCGGGCAGCCGGGGCGAGTGCGCTATCGATTCTAACCGACGAAAAATACTTTGGCGGCACCTTGAGCGACTTGACCGAAGTCACGGGACATTTCGCGCAAAACCCGCCTGCCCTGCCCTGCTTGCGCAAGGACTTCATGGTGCATCCGATTCAGGTGCTGCAGGCCCGTCTCGGCGGCGCGAGTGCGATCCTCATTATTGTGCGCGCATTGAACGACACTGAAATCGCCACCCTTCAGCAGGCTGCGTCCGAGGCCGGTCTGGATGCTCTTTTCGAAATTCACCATGAGCCCGATTTGGAACGGGCGGTGCGCCACCAGGCGAAAATTATTGGCGTCAACAATCGCGACCTCGCCATTTTCAAGACTGATCTGGCCTTGAGCGAACGTCTCATTCCTCAATTCCCGAAACACGTCGTGGCCGTGAGTGAGAGCGGTATTGCAACGGCGGCGGACGCGGCGCGGGTCCGCGCGGCGGGGGCGCACGCCGTGCTCGTCGGCGAATCGTTGATGCGGGCGGCTGATCCGGCGGCACTCATTGCGGAGTTTCGACGCCCATGACCTACAAGCCCAAACGTCAGTTATTGCCTCGACGGGAGTTCATTCGCCGGCTCGGTTGGAGTCTCACGGCCGGCGGCGTGTTGCTTATCTTTTCACTCAGCATTGGAATTATTGGCTACCATGAGTTAGGCGGACTGGCGTGGATCGATGCCTTTCTCGATGCGTCGATGATTCTTTCCGGGATGGGGCCCATCTCACCGTTGCACGATGACGCCGCTAAATTGTTCGCGGGCTGTTATGCGATTTATTGTGGGATCGCACTCATCGGCACGACCGGCGTGATTCTGGCTCCGGTCATCCACCGGGCGCTCCATAAATTTCATTTGGAAGACACCGCTGAAGACTGACCCATGCCCCTCTCGCCTTCTTCCACCCGTGAATTGCTCGCCCAACTCGGCCATGAGCCGAAACAATTTCTCGGACAAAATTTTCTGGTCGACGGCAACATCGTCCGGAAATCCCTGGAGCTGGCCGGAGTCGTCGCGGGCGATGCGGTGATCGAGATCGGCCCGGGCCTCGGCACGTTGACCTCGGCGCTGTTGGAAGCGGGTGCGGAGGTATGGGCCGTCGAGCGCGATCGTAATCTCCACGCTCATCTCACCGACACGTTGGTGAAAACCCAGTCGCTCCTCCATCTGCTCGAAGGCGATGCCATGGAGCATCCGCTGGCGGGATTTTCCGGTGACGCGCCCGCCTCGGAAAATCGGTCTGCCGCTCGTCCCTGCAAAGTCGTAGCCAATCTGCCGTACTCAATCGCTACGCCATGGCTTGATGCGGTGTTGAGCGGCCCGCTTCCGTCCGTGATGGTGCTGATGTTGCAGCAGGAAGCCGCGCAGCGCTATGCGGCCCAGCCCGGCACCAAATCCTTCGGCGCAATTTCGATTTTCTTGCAGTCCGCCTACTCCATTGCTCCGGGACACAAGGTTCCCTCGGGCTGCTTTTATCCCCGGCCCGACGTGGAATCCTATTTGCTCAATCTCGTCCGCCGGCCGCAGCCATTCATCTTCGCGACGGAAACAAAGAAGCTGATTCGGGCGTGTTTCCAGCAACGCCGGAAACAGATCCGCGCCCTGCTGCGGGACAAACTCCCGGAGGAGCAATCCGAAGCCTGGCTGGCGAAACTCACGGCCGCCGGACTGGGGCCACAGGCGCGCCCGGAGCAAATCCCGGTGGCACTCTGGCAGGAATTTCCTGTCTGATTTCACACCGGCTTGAAATTCCTGCCGGGGTCACTATTTTCACCGCCATGTTTCACCGCTTACTTCGCTCATTCGCTGCTACTGCCGCTCTGACCGTAGTCGCCACGGCCCAGGACGGAGGGCTGGCCGGTCGAATCGTCGGCGATTTATACGTCTCGCCCACCGGCGAGTTTAAAGTTCCCAGTCCGGTTTTACCGGAACTCGGCGGCACCACCACCGACACCGAAAACGTCGTCACGTTTAGCGACAACTACAACATTCACCTCAGCGTGGCGTGTTTCCCACTCGATGCCGCCCAGCGCTGGGAACTCGATACCCGCAATCTCCGCGACTACCTGCTCTATTTTTTCAACAGTTTCGTCCTGACGGATTTCCAGGCACGTTTCCCGAAATCCAAAATCGAAAGCGCCCGCTTCCTGCCCGACTTAATGGGCGGCAGCATGATCACCTTCGCTTTGCTGCCCGGTGGTTCCTATTTCGAAAGCAAAAACCGCGTGGGTGAGGAATCCAGTCAAGAACCGGTCATCGCCAAGCGCGGCACACTGCTCTTTGTCCGGAACCGGTACATTTATATTATCAGTACGGAACTGGCGGAACGCGCCACGCAGCGGACCACCTATAATCGCACGGTGGAGCAGGAAAATTCGATCCTCAGCGAACGTCTTACCACTTTGGTCAATCGCTTGATTTTCACAGATAGCAAACCACGGAATCAGTAGCCCCGGGCCTCATGAGCGATGCCTACGAGGAAATAATCAACGGCCAGCGAATTCACCGCCGACCACCTTCCAAATACCATGAGGTGCTGGTTGCCCGATTGCATCGGCTCGTGGAAGAATTTCTCCCGCTCAATTCCACGCTGCGCTTGCTCCCGCCGCGCGCGACGCTCGATCTGGAAGGCCAATCCCTGCTGCGCCCAGACCTCGCCCTTATCCGCGTCGAGCCCAGCACGGAAGCGGCACCACGGCCCGTTAAACTTTATCTCGTGGCCGAAGTGCTAGATCCCGGCGATCATCACTGTGACACCGTGGTCAAAAAGCAGCTCTGGACGGACGGACGCTTGCCCCGGCTCTGGATGGTCGATCCACGCTATCTGAACGTGGAAATTTATGGCTGCGTCGAACATGGATTTTCCCTGATCGACATTCTCGCCAACCAACAGACGCTGACCGATCCGTATCTTCCCGGCCTGAACTGCTCGATGCACGAACTCTTCGCCGGGACCTGATCGGCGCTGGACGCAGCACAGCGGAATCGTCCCGGTAAATCGCGGGCGCCGCCGCGTGAGCGTTCTTGCCTGAAACGCCCAAACGACCGACGCTGCGCTCATGGGAAAATACGGACTCGTTCTCCACGGTGGTGCCGGCGCGATTCTTCGCCACGAAATGACGCCCGACCTTGATGCGGCCTTCCGCCAAAAACTTTCCGAGGCCGTTAACGCCGGTCATACCATCATCGAGCAAGGCGGGGCCGCACTCGATGCCGTCACCGCGAGCATAATAATCCTGGAGGATTCCCCTCTTTTCAACGCCGGCAAAGGGGCCGTGCTCAACGCCGCCGGCGTGTGCGAACTCGACGCCTCCATCATGAATGGACGAACCCTCGAGGCCGGTGCCGTGGCCGGACTGCATCACATTAAAAACCCGATTCATCTCGCGCGTGATGTCATGGAAAAATCCGCCCACATCATGATGGCCGGCTCCGGCGCAGAGAAATTCGCGGAGGGCCTCGGCTATGATCTGATGCCGGAAAGTTATTTCCAAACGGACTTCCGCCGGGCGCAACTCCTGCGCGCCAAGGAACTCGAAAACGTCGGAGCCGGAGCAACGACCAGCACGGGACGCGTCACTTTTTCGACCATCGACGACAACGCTCTCATCGCTCAATTCAAGTGGGGCACCGTCGGCTGCGTGGCGCTGGACCAAGCGGGCAATCTGGCTGCGGGCACGTCCACGGGCGGAATGACCAACAAGAAATTCGGCCGCATCGGCGATTCCCCCATCATCGGGGCCGGCACGTATGCGGACAACGCCACTTGCGCGGTGAGCGCGACCGGCTGGGGCGAATTTTTCATTCGTGCCAGTGTTGCGCGCGACATTGCCGCGCGGATGGAATACCAAGGCAAAGGCGTCGTCGAAGCGGCGGCCGCCGCTCTGGCCAAAGTCCGCGAAATGGGCGGCAGCGGCGGGGTCATCGCCATCGATGCCCAAGGCCAAATCAGTATGGAATTTAATTCGCCCGGGATGTACCGCGCGTGCCAACTCGCGGGACAAACCGCCCGGGTCGCCCTCTACGGCGACGAAACTAGACGGTAATCCTCCGACAAAATTGACCCGTTCGATCAGAGCGGAGATTTTCTATCCGACTATTATCATCCACCCCACCTGTTCATTTTCCCCATGAAAAAGCTAGGATTATTTGCGTTGATTTTCTCTTTCGCCGCTGGTTTAGGCGCGCTCGCTGCACCGGCGTTTCAAGCGTGGGCTCCCAAGCCCCCGATGGGTTGGAACAGCTGGGATTGTTTCGCCACGACCGTCACCGAGGAACAAACGAAAGCGCAGGCGGATTTCATGGCGGAGAAACTCGCACGCTTCGGCTGGAGCTACATCACCGTCGACATCCAATGGTATGAACCCGCCGCCACCGGTTTCGACTACCGCAAAGGCGCTCCGCTGATCCTCGATCAATGGGGCCGGCTGCTCCCGGCGACGAATCGATTCCCCTCCGCGGCGGGAGGCGCTGGTTTCAAATCACTCGCGAGCTACGTCCACGGCAAAGGCCTCAAGTTCGGCATTCACCTGATGCGCGGCATTCCCCGCCAAGCCGTCACAGACAACACGCCGATTCTCGGGACAAAATTCCACGCCGCCGAAATCGCGGATCGCACCCGGATTTGTCCATGGAACACCGACATGTTCGGGGTCGATATGACGAAACCGGGGGCGCAGGAATACTACAATTCCGTGTTTGCACTGCTGGCTTCGTGGGGAGTGGACTTCGTGAAAGTGGACGATCTCAGTCGCCCGTACGACGCCAACCTCGCCGAGGTGGAGGCCGTGCGCCACGCCATTGATCAGACCGGACGGCCGATGGTGTTGAGTCTTTCCCCGGGAGAAACGCCGCTCGCCTTCGGCGCACACGTCGCGGCGCACGCCAACCTCTGGCGCATCAGCGATGATTTTTGGGATAATTGGAAGGAGCTCCTCAAGCAATTCGAGCGCCTGCGCAACTGGGTGCCCTTCGCCGGTCCGGGGCACTATCCGGACGCCGATATGTTGCCACTCGGGAAAATCCGCTTTGGCAAAGATACGAATTTTACGCACGACGAACAAATTACTTTACTGACGCTGTGGTGCGTGGCTCGTTCCCCGCTGATCCACGGCGGCGATCTCACGCAGACCGATGACTTCACGCTTTCCCTACTCACCAATGCCGAGGTCATCGCGGTCAATCAAGACAGCTCCGGCAATCACGAATTGTTCCACCACGACAACATCGTCGCGTGGATCGCGGATGTCCCCGGATCCGCCGACAAATATGTCGCGCTCTTCAACACCGGCGACGCCGCTCAATCGGTGCAAGTGTCGCTCAAAAAAGTCGGCTTCACCGCCGGCAGCGCGCGGATCCGTGACCTCTGGCAACACGTTGAACTCCCGGTCGCGAAAGATGAATTCGCTCCTCTCTTGCCAGCGCATGGAGCCGGGCTTTATCGATTCACCGCCCAACCCTGAATTATGATTAACGAATCTCCCCGCACAACCACGCCGATGAATTCGGCTATTTTCAACTGGGCGGCGATGGCGGTCGCTCCCACGAAAGTGGGCGAGTGCCGGAATTTTTTCGATTCGGCGACGCGCACGCTCGCGCGGATGGAATGCCACGCGACCACTCTGCGCGGCGGGGAGCGCGCCCATGAACCCCATCGTCACGCCGACGAAGAAATGATATTCGTCAAAGAGGGCGAACTCGAAGTCACGATTAACGATCGCACGGAGCCGGCCACGACCGGAGCGGTCTTTTTCTTTGCGTCAATGGATTTGCACGGGCTGCGCAACGCGGGCCCCGGTCCGGCCACTTACTACGTGCTGCGTATTTTCCCGCACGATCTGCCCACAAGTCAGGGTATATTTTCGAACGCAAAGAAAATTTGATCTCCCTGTGGGCGGGGTGCCCTCACCCCGCAAGGCGTGCCTTGCGAGAGCCGAAGCCAGCGGGG
>JANYFP010000063.1 GCA_025362555.1 Verrucomicrobiota bacterium | reverse complement strand
TCCCACGACCGCGAATTCCTTAACTCACTTTGCAACGGCATCCTTGAACTCGCGGGTGGCACACTCAACCGCTACACGGGCAACTACGACGACTACCTGCAGGAAAAAGTCGCGCGCAAGGAGCAACAAGCGTCGCAATTTAAAAACCAGCAGCGCGAAATCGCCCACCTTCAGAAATTCGTCGATCGCTTCGGCGCCAAGGCCTCGATGGCTTCCCGCGCGAAATCGAAAGAGAAGCAAATCGAGCGCTTGAAAGAAGAAGCCGTCGAAGAACCGAGCGAGCAGTTGAAGAAAGTAAATTTCCGCTTCCCCCAGCCGCCCCGTTCCGGTCTGAAAGTGATCAAATTGGAAAAAATTGATCAGGCCTACGGCAGTCACGTGGTCTACAAAGGCCTGGATTTCGAAGCCGAGCGCGGCCAGAAGATTGTGCTCGTCGGACCAAACGGCGCCGGCAAATCGACCCTGCTGAAGATTCTCGCCGACGTCATCCCGATCCAAGGCGGCGTGCGGGAACTCGGCAGCAACGTCATCCCGGGCTACTTCGCGCAAAATCGCGCGGATAACTTGAACCTGGAGCTAACCGTCATGGAAAACGTGATGGAACTGCGCACGGCGGAAAATCTCCTCACGGAACAACAGGCGCGCGCGGTCCTCGGTGGATTTCTTTTCCGCAAGGACGACGTCTTCAAGAAAGTTTCCGTGCTGTCCGGCGGCGAAAAATCCCGGCTCGCTCTGGCCCGCTTGCTGATCAATCCACCGAACTTGTTGTTGATGGATGAGCCCACGACCCACTTGGACATCGCGTCGATCGACGCACTGCTGAACGCGTTGAAACAATACGAAGGCACGTTCATCTTCATCAGCCACGACGTTTACTTCATCCGTCAGCTCGCGCAAAGCGTGCTGCATGTGCACAGCGGCCGGCTCACGCCGTACGCCGGCAACTACGATTATTATCTCGAGAAATCGAAAGCCTCGAACGCTCGCGCCGCTCTGACCGCCGGTTTCACCGATGCCCGGCCAAAACAAGCCGCCGCTCCCGCCGCGAAGCCGGTGGCAGCCGCCAAAGCGAATCCCGCTGACATTAAAAAACTCCGGACCGAGGTCGGCCACTTGGAAGAGAAAGTCGCTCAACTGGAAACGAAGCAAAACGAGCTCACCACCGAGCTCGAAGCGCCGGAAACCTACAACTCGCCGGGCAAGGCCCAGCATTTGAATCGCGAGCTCAGCGCCATCGTCGATTTGCTCGCCGCCGCCACCAAAGCGTGGGAAACGGCCGCCGGAAAACTCAGCGAGCTCGAGAAAGCCTGAGGGATAAGGTGAAACCCGGCTCCTGGCCGGATTTCACCCAAAGCAACTCCTTCAGTCCATCTCAGCCTCGGCGACTGAGCACGAGCATGCTGGTGCCACCGGCAAAGAATTCATAATCCACCGGAACAACCGCGCTGTGCACGCCACGCGCCAGCAACTCACGGCGCAGCCGTTCAAGTTCGCCGTACACCCGACCATCAGCACCGCACACCGGATGGATGCGAACCTCGCCCCCACTCACGCGCGCCAGCTCGCAACAGGCTTCGAGGTGCCACTCGAAATCGAAACGAGCCGCGTAGATGAAAAGCAAGTGCGCACACAGCACCAGGTCGAAGGCCCCGTCGAGAAACGGCAGCAGCGGCAAAGCCGCGCGCACGTAGCGGCCATGGCGTATGTTGCCCTCGTAGTCATTTAAGAAACGTTGCGCGGCAGAACGCCGGTCAACCTCCGCCGCTTCAAACGAAGCAAACGCCTTCAAACGAAAGAGCCCGGGCTTGGCCCGCATTTGCATAAACATCCGCTGATAATCACGCGCAATCTGCTCGGAAAGCTCGACCGGGGAATGATCGTACAGCGGATCGACCGCCACTGCGTCGACGCCCCCACTCACCGCTTCCGCCGTGAAAGACGAAGGACCTGCGGCGACATCAAGCACTGCACGACCGCGCAACTTCACCGGATCGATGGCGAAAAAACGACAGTACTCTTGCAGCGTGCGGCCGAAAAACGACACGACGGGCAATTCCATTTGCGGGACAGGGAGGGTGGCGAGGGAGGGCATAATCGGGAGGGAGCTGATGGTGGTGGGTGGGAAAACAAAAAGCCCGACTCGGAGGAGTCGGGCTCGGAACTGGATGGGGTTTGCTGGGCGGCGGAGGCCGCTTACGCGCTAGGCGCGCTCACCATCGAGACCGAGCCGGTGGTTTCCACCAAGCGCGTTTACCGGCGGCCTTAATGGCAGCCGAACGAACGTTGCGCGAATGGATGGAGCGAATCACAAAATTGTTCAGTCGGAATTTTCGTTGCCGGGCAAGCCCGAATTTTCCCATGCCCGGCCCGGCCCGCTCGCCCAATAAAAAACCCGGGCCATTTCAGGTCCGGGCCGCGTGAAAAATTAAACGTCGCTCCTCAGCTATTGCTGCTGTTGCGCATGATCAGATTTCTAGCGGCAAGGAAAGGCGCCGCCGTGAAAGAGGTCTTCGGCTTCGGAGCCGCTTGAATCTGCTGCTCAGCCAATCGGGCCTGAGTAAGTGCCTCCAATTCCTGTTCGCGCACTTTGATCCACGCCTCGCGACGGGCGACCTCTTCCTCGCGCAACTGAAGTCTTTCTTCGCGATCTTTCACGGCCAGCCGGTCATCACAAAGGCCCCGGCGGGCGGCTTCCAGCAACGCGTGAGCGCGGCGATATTTTTCCCACTCGGCATCCACACTGGACGAAGTTGGCGTCGTGGTGGAATAAAATTGATTGGCCGTTTGCTGCGGTGGGCGGCTGTTGTGCGCGTGTTCCACGAGGAGGCGGAGACGCTGCTCATACTCCCGCAGACTCGTTTCCTTCTGCTGCATATCTTCGATGTCCGTAGAAATTTGCGAACGGAGTTTTTCCAGGTGAGCGGCTTCTTGGCTGTCGTGAGAATTTGTCATGGTCTTGCGGGATTGGGGAAACCTTATCACAGAACTTCTTCCGTGCCTAGAGGTGCAGCCCGCATTTACGCAGCGTTTACCAGTAGCGCTCCGTGTTTTACAAAAATATTGAAAGCGATTTTCGCCACGCCGCGCCCCATTACCCTCTTTCTAGGCAACACTCCCTACGCGCGGAAAATCACCTCTTCACGATTGAACATTTTGACTGCAAATCCGAGCGCAACCGCCGCGTACAGACACGATGAACTAAAAATCAGCGCGATGAAATTCCAATGCCACACCCCGGAAAGCATTTCCTTGCACACGAGCGAAAGATTCAAAATCGGCACGAGGGCCAACCGCATATTCAAATCAATTCCCGGCAACATGCCTACCACCGCTGGAAGAATAACCACCGCAATCATCGGTCCCGCATAACTCTGCGCCTCCTTGTAGCTCTTGGCGAAAAGTGAAATCGTAAACAGCAGAGCGGAAAACAACACCGCCACGGGAAAGACCATCGCAACGACGCCGAACAATCCCATCGGATCGATCGTCGGCATCCCACTCGCCGCGCCCTTGGCCTGCGTGGCGGCCGCGACCAATTTTGCACCTCCCCCACTGCCCATAAACATCACCCCCGCCGCAGCGGCGCTCACGCCCATGGAAAGGAGCGCCAGAAACATCGCCGAAAGCGAACCGGTGAGCACCATCAGAAATTTCCCGAGGACCAAATCAATGCGCGCCACCGGACTGCAAAGCAGCGTTTCCATCGTGCCGCGCTCCTTCTCACCCGCCGTTAAATCCATCGCCGGATACATGGCTCCGGTGAAGCAAAGAATAATTATGATGTAAGGCACAATGCCCCCAAGCAGATTGCCTCCGACTTTTTCCGGCGGAGCCACATTCTCCCGCTTGATTTCAAAGGGCTTGATCAAGTTCGCCGGCAACGAACGATCCGCCAGTCGCGCGGCGACCGTCCGTTCACGCAGCTCGCGAAAGAATTTATCCAATTCGCCGACCGCGAAACCTGACTTCAATTCCCCATCGTAATTGTAGATCACCACGGGATCCACCTCGCCGACTTTTAATTTAGCATCGAAGGCCCCCGGAATTTGCACCGCCGCGCGAATTTTCTTGTCGGAAATCTGCTGCTTCCAATCGGCCGCCAGCGGCACGATCTGGATTTTTTTCCACTCCCGCAACTGCCGCACCACGTCTGGCGAATCCTCGCCTCCGATGATCATCACCGTGGGCGTTTCCTCCCTTGCTTTCGAGAAAATGCCGGCGGCGATCTTCCCCACGCCAAACATCAGTGCCGGCATGACGAAGGTCGGAATCACAATGATCGAAATCAGCGTACGCCGATCCCGCAATGAATCCTTCAGTTCCTTCAGATAAACCGTGATGATATTCTTCCAGTTCATTTAATTTCCTCCCCGCCCACGATTTTGACGAAAATCTCTTCCATATCCTGTTCTCCATATCGGGCGCGAAGCTCCGCCAACGAACCTTCCGCGAGCAACCGGCCGCCATGGATAATACCGACGCAATCACACAGCTTTTCCACCTCCCCCATCATGTGGGTCGAGTAAATCACCGTCTTGCCGCGATCACGACACTCGCGCACAAAACGGACAATCGCGCGGGCGGCCATCACATCGAGTCCGAGCGTGGGTTCGTCAAAGATCATCACGGCGGGATCATGAATCAAAGTCCGGGCGATCGAGGTTTTTTGTTTCATGCCGGTTGAAAATTTCTCGCAACGCCGATCAAGGAACTCATGCATGTCGAGCTGATCCGCCAGGACTTTGGTTCGTTCGCGAATAACCGCGTCCGACAGTCCGTTGAGCTGGCCGAAATAGCGGATCATTTCGCGGGCGCTCAGCCGACCGTAGAGCGCGGTGCTCGCAGCGAGAAACCCGACGTTGGCCCGCACGTCGTTCGACGCAGTCAGGACATCGTGGCCGGCAAGAATCGCCGTACCGCTGGTTGGTTTCAGGAGCGTGGCGAGCAGGCGGAGCGCGGTTGTCTTACCCGCGCCATTCGCGCCGAGGAGTCCGTAGAT
>JANYFP010000054.1 GCA_025362555.1 Verrucomicrobiota bacterium | reverse complement strand
CATGACCCTTTCTGGCTGAGAGGTCCGCCACTGCAGGTCGCCGTAGCCACGTTCCCAGTGGTCACCAAGGAAGAGTGCGCCGGGCGGAAAAGTCGTCTCCCAACGCAACATCACGCGCGTCAACAGTCCGGTGGGACAGGTCACGCGGACGGCAAGGCCACCCGTCGCGGCCTCGACCAATTCGACCACGCCTTGCGTCGTCGTGAAGCGGGCGCCTTGGCGCTGGGTCTCGCCGAGGCCCGAGCCATCGTGATCAACGTAGACCCGCGCCGGCATCTCCGGCAATCGCGCCATCGCGGCACCGGCCGATCCCGCCGCCGGCGCGGGCTTCGCCACTTCATCGGCCCGCGCCGTGGAATTAAGCGCCGAACCAAGGAGAATCGAACCCGCACTCAATTTAAGCGCATCGGTGAGAAAATTACGGCGAGAGTTCACGGGAGGAAGATCGGACATGATAAAAACGGGGTTAGATGATTTGCTGCTGCGACTGGTAGCACCATCGCGCGGCCAGAAGTGAGACAGACGAAGATTGCACCAACCGAGGCCAGCTCTGGCCAGCATGAATTTCAATCGCCGCCGCCAGCTTCATTTTTGCGTGCAAAACGCGTGACGCCGCCGCACAGATCGCAACACTGCGGCTGTCATGAACGCCCTCATCGCCCGACTGCGGCACTATTTGGAAAAGGAACGGCTGCAACCGGACCTGAACCGGGCGGGTCGTTGCGTCGTGGCTTTCATGGTGCCGATGTTGGCGACGCATTGGTGGAATCTCCCCATTGAGGCTTCCTTCGCCGCACTCGCCGCGCAAAATATCGCTCTGGTCGACGTTCGCGGTTCTTATCCGCTGCGCTTGAGTCTGTTGTTGGCCATGACAGTCGTGCTCGCGGGCGCCACCTGGCTCGGTGGGACGACCGGAGCCAATCTGCCGCTGGCGCTCTGCGCCGTGGTCGTGCTGATGATTCTTGGCGGACTATGGCGGCACCTGAGTGCAGACTACGGTCCCTCGCTGGCCACCGCGTCGGGGCTGCTTTTTTTAATCGCGCTGGCGCATCCTGAAGGAGTTGCCCTGGCAAACCGAAATCTGCTGGCGGTGCTCGCAGGCGGAGCTTGGGGCGTGTTGGTGCAGGGTGCGCTGTGGCCATTCCACGCCCAACATTCACTGCGTCGCGCAGTTTCCGATAGTTGGACCACTCTCTCCGATCTGCTGGCCGCAATGGCCCCGAGCGAAAAAATGAGTCCGGTCGAGCGGCAACAATTGATCGCGCAATGCCAGGCGGCGGTGCGCACCGCGCTCGACCAGGCGACCGCCACCCTCACCGCTGCTCCGGCGCGCGGCAAGCGACCCTACTTGCGTCAATTGGAAGAATTAAATCTGGCGGCCGCCCGTTTTTCCACGCGCTGCATGGCGCTCAATACCTCGCTCGAAACCCTGATGGAGCGGCAGGATTTTGATGCGATCGCTTCCGGTTTCGATCCGGTTTTCGTTTCCCTGACCAATAGTGCGCGATCGATCGCGCTTACGGTGGTCTCACGCCAACCCTCGCATCTCGCATCCTGCGAAGTCCGCTTGCACCGACTCGGAAATTTGCTGCGTGCCCTGCAAGACCGAATCCTCACCCAGACCGAACAGGCGCCCGACGGCGCGCAGATGACTTTTATTCTGCAACAAATCACGGGGATATTGCCCACAATTAATCAGTCACTGCGGGCCACCATCGAGCGAGCCGATGAACATTCCGCCTTTTCACTTGAGCTCTTCGATGTGCAAACGTGGACCCTCCGCCCGCTGGCGTCGGCCCTCAATCTCGAGTGGCGGCCAGATCCCGCACTGGTGCGCTTTATCGCGCGGACCACGGTACTTCAGTTAATTGGCGTGGCGGCGTTCAAGCTTTTGCACTTTGACCGCGGCTACTGGCTGCCACTCACGATGCTCGTCGTCTTACAACCGGAATACGGTGCCACGCGGATCCGCGCCGGGCAGCGCGTAATCGGCACCCTGGCCGGCAGTGTGCTCGCGAGCGTGCTGCTCTGGCTCGCATTGCCGCTGCCGGTGCTGATGACCGCGATGGGCGTCACGATGGCGGGCTTCGCGTTCTGGTTGAAACGCAATTACGCGATCGCGGTTTTCTTCATCACCCTGTTCGTCGTGTTGGTCACCGAAATGTCGAGCCGCGTCACCCTCGCCTTCACGGTCGAGCGCCTCGCAGCGAACGCGGCGGGCGGTGCTCTCGCCCTGCTGGCGGCTCTGCTGTTTTGGCCCGTATGGGAGCGGCAGCGCCTGCCCGGCCTGCTGGCGCGGAGCCTGCGCGCCAACCGCGACTTCGTCCGCCTGCTGGGCGATCGATTGGGCGCGGGCGGCAGTTATGATGCCGTGGTGATCGCCGCAAAACGCGAGGTCGAGTTGGCCGACGGCGTGGTGTTTGCGTCACTGGCGCGCATGTCAGTCGATCCGAAGAATCAGCAATTACAACTCGAAGACGCCGCCAATTTGGCCAATGGCAACCAGCGGCTGGCGCGAGCGCTCACCGTGGTGGCGTTGCACCTGACACCCGGGACACCACTTGATCGGCCTGAACTGACGAAGTTTGTCGAACTAGCCGCCACGTCCTTGGATCTGCTCGCTGCGGCGACCGAGAGCGGGCGGGCGGAAGCGGACCGCTTGGCCGCGCTCCGCCATAAACTTGACCGGCTCGCGCTCCGCGCCCCTAAAAACACCGATGCGTCGGCGAGGGAGCACGTTGTTTACAGTCAATTCGGCCGTTGCACCACCGAACTCGGGGCGATGCTGATCGCCGCCATGCCGCGAACACCCGCGCCGAATGATCGACCGATTGGTGAGCCCGGCTTGCCAAGCGGTAGTTCGTAAGTTTGCCTGCGCCGACCAACCCATTTTATATTTATCCGCCGCATGATT
Source organism: Verrucomicrobiota bacterium (assembly GCA_025362555.1). Lineage (GTDB taxonomy): Bacteria > Verrucomicrobiota > Verrucomicrobiia > Opitutales > Opitutaceae > Lacunisphaera. Next base: position 856 of record JANYFP010000054.1, on the reverse strand, counting down.
TCTTTCCGAACCTTGTTTTACCGCACTTCCATTTCTCTTTGCAGTCTAGCGCTCATACTCGCTTCAGGCTGCGCCACCGCGACAAAACCCACGCAGCATCCCGTCGCGGACCTATCGCCGACTCCACTGCCCGTCGGGCCGAATGTCGTCGCGCCAGCCCGTATTATTCCAAGTCCGACGCCACCACCGGCGGTGGCGAACACGCACGAAAGTCCGGTTGAACCGGTTGCTCCCATTGCGCCACCCGTCGTCGCGAGCCGGGCCACGATCAAAGGTTCGCAAGAGGCGAGTATCTTACTCGATAATTTCACCGCCTTCGTGGCCAGTATTGATGGTCGGAAAAATACTGCGGGCCGCAACGGCTGGGATTCTCCGTTCGTGATTGATGCCGGCCACCGCGTGATTGAAGCCGAATTTAATCGCGGCGTATTTATGGCCCGCACGACACTCGTCCTGGAAGCCAAAGCAAACGCGCAGTACGCCTTAAAATATGCGACCGACGCCGAACTTTTTGGCCACACTAGCTACTGTAATTTCTGGGTGGTAGATCTCGCGACCGGCCAAACGGTGACCGCGGTCGAAAAAGCTTCGGTGGAAAAAATCGCCGTGACCGCAGACCACTCCATTTTACCGTAATCATTTTTAAAAACCGGTAGTTGATCCGATTGGGAGACCATTTCCCCTGCTCCATCGCACGCGCCAAAACCCGGCGGTGATTACATCGCAAAAGAACTAGCAGGACAAAATATGCCCAATGCACGGCAAGCGCTGCGGAGCCGCCGGTGAATTCATGAGTAAGTTATTTCACCATGAAAACCATTCTGGTGCCCGTTGATCTTTCCGCCGCCACTGACCG